>DATIKA010000108.1:0-1552 GCA_035478055.1 Candidatus Limnocylindrales bacterium
GGGGACACCTTGTGCTTGCACAAGGTGTCCCCTGTCAGGGTTGAATCTCTATAGATTATTGGCCACCAGGTCGCCTACTTCCGCTGTGCTGTAACCCATTTCACCTGCGTTCAGTGATTTAAGCTTGTCGCGGCAAACCCATGCCACGGTTTTCTCAATGCCTTTCGCTGTCTCTTTTTCCCCGAGAAAATCGAGCATCATGGCTCCGGCACAGATTGAAGCCAGAGGATTGATTACGCCAAGCCCGGTATATTTGGGCGCAGAGCCACCGATCGGTTCAAACATTGAAACCCGTCCCGGGTGGATGTTGCCTCCGGAAGCAATGCCCAAACCGCCCTGGATGATCGCGCCTAAGTCGGTAATGATGTCACCAAACATATTGTCAGTAACGATTACGTCAAACCATTCCGGGTTTTTTATCATCCACATGCAAATCGCATCCACATGGGCATAGTCCCTTGTAACTTCAGGAAATTCCGGACTTAATTCATTGAAAGCTCTTTCCCAGAGGTCAAAGGCATAGGTAAGCACATTGGTTTTTCCGCACAGGGTAAGCTTGCGGCGCTTTCTTTTGTCGCGGCAAAATTCATAGGCGTAGCGCAGGCATCGTTCCACACCGAAGCGGGAATTTACCGACTCTTGGACCGCAATTTCCTGCGGAGTGCCTTGACGCAAGAAGCCGCCGGCTCCGGCATAAAGGCCTTCGGTATTTTCCCGCACAATCACAAAGTCTATGTCTTCCGGCTCTTTATTTTTAATTGGCGTAAAAACACCGGGGTAAAGCTTGACCGGGCGGAGATTTATATACAGGTCTAACTGAAAGCGCATCTGCAGCAACAGCCCCTTTTCCAAAATGCCCGGTTTAACGTCAGGGTGACCAATTGCCCCGAGGAAGATAGCATCACTTGTTTTCAGCTCGCCGATCACGCCCTCCGGCAGTGTTTCACCGGTTCGCTTATAGCGTTCACCGCCTAAATCATAGGTGATTGTCTCCATTTTAAAGCCATACTTCTCCCCGGCGGCTGCAAGCACCTTCAAACTTTCCGTCACCTGCTCCGGACCTGTTCCGTCTCCGGGTATAACTGCAATTTTATACACTTGAACTGCCTCCTTTGCTGTGTTCGTTACCAGGTAACGACAAGTTTTAAATAACATCGTCTTGGAAATGCCGCCCCCCCAAGACAAGAATATACCATAACGGCAATATTTTCATCTTTTCGGGACCAGGCGCATGAGCACACTACGCCAACTTTCACTACCGGGATCATTATATCCTATTTTTTTGTCAAGAGAATAAGACGCCTGAAATTAAATGGTCGGCCTGACTGTTCCGCTGACGGCGGTTGCCGGCTGACTGGCTCAATTAGCAGTATCAGGCGTATAACTTCACCAGTCAGCGCATCGACCATCCGCCTTCCATCGGTGAAATTTGTTGGCTGGACGAGACAAGGGTATGATAATACTGTAGAATATGGTAAAATAAAAAAAATAACAGACAATTCCGGCTCAGCGTCAGAATAATGTCATATCACCATAAGCGTTGCTGCGGGAG
>DATIKA010000109.1:0-4550 GCA_035478055.1 Candidatus Limnocylindrales bacterium
ACGAGCAAGAAAAGCAGCTTTTTCCGGGTTCATTTCATTTTCTCTCAGCAGTAAAGCCTTTAAATCTGCAGTATCCATCGGATGCAAATGGTAACGTTGACATCTTGAGACAATAGTGCTGAATAACAAACGAGGCTGCTCAGAAAGCAGAATAAAATAAAGTTCTGACGGCGGATCTTCCAATATTTTCAATAACGAAGAGCACGACTCTGCAGTCATCATCTCTGCCTTTTCTATCATACAAACCTTTGTAGTTCCCTGCAGGTAAAATCTGCTTCGCAAGGCCCGTATTTGCTCAATTTTAATATTCCGCCCTTCTGGTTGCAGCAAATAATAATCTGGATGATTTCCGCTGCTAAAACGACGGCAAGAATCGCACTGTAAACAGGACTCCGCTGCAATATTTTTTGAGCACAAAAGTACTTGTGCCAACGCCCTGCCCCAGCTCTTTTTGCCGCTGCCGGGAGCACCTGTTAGTAAAATTGCATGACTCATCGAGCCATCATGCAGAGCACCGGTAATCGCCCGACGCAGCTCATGTTGCCCAAGCAAAAGTTCAAAACTCAATTCAGAGCCCCATTCCTTCTCGCCCGTCAATCAGTTTCCCGACTAAATGCCAGATCGTCTGATGCTGTTTTTCTGCGCTGGCAGACGCATCGACGATTATTATCCTCTGCGGCTCCATGCTTGCAAGTTCCAAATACCCATTACGCACGCGCCGGTGGAAGTAAAGATCTTTATCTTCAACCCGGTCTCCGGCGGTACCACGCCTCTTGATCGCTGCGTCCACATCGAGATCCAGTAACAAAGTAATTCGCGGGAAAAGACCACCGGTTGCTTTACAGTTAAGATAACGCACCCAATCCAGAGACATGCCGCCCCCGTACCCTTGATACGCAAGTGTCGAGTCGGTAAAGCGGTCGCAAAGAACAACCAGTTTGTTCTGAAGAGCAGGGCGTATTACCTGTTCCACCAGCTCAGCCCTTGCTGCCAGATAAAGTAAGAGCTCGGCCTGCAACGAAATTGAATAGTCCCTCTGTAGTAAAATTTGCCTGATATTTTCTCCGATTGTCGTACCGCCAGGTTCCCGAATTGCAACAAAGGGTATACCGCTCTGATCCAGCTTTTCCTGCAGCATCATGGCCTGCGTTGTTTTGCCGCAACCATCAATTCCTTCCATTGAAACAAGTAAGCCGTGCGTTGCAACCTCACCTCATTATTCTTCCAACTGCGTTCTTCGGGGGTTAAGCCTCTCGAAAACAAGCACAACCGCAACAAGCCGCAGGCCAACCACGCTTGCGGCTTCGGGCAGGTTTATAAATATTAAAAGCTGTAATTTGGGGCCTCTTTGGTAATCTGCACACTATGCGGGTGACTTTCCTTAAGTCCGGCCGCAGAAATACGCATAAAACGGGTTTTTTGTTGCAGTTCATCAATTGTGCTAACACCGCAATAGCCCATGCCTGCCCGCAGACCACCCGCCATTTGAAAAACCATATCACCAACCGTACCGCGGAAGGGCACGCGACCCTCAATACCTTCTGGCACTAATTTCTGTTCATACTCTTGAAAATAGCGGTCACGAGAACCATCCTTCATCGCACCGAGAGAACCCATTCCCCTATAAACTTTATAACTGCGCCCCTGAAATATTTCAAACTCGCCGGGGCTTTCTTCTGTTCCCGCCAGGAGACTGCCAATCATTACAGCTGAAGCTCCGGCCGCTATAGCTTTGGTAATATCTCCGGAAAACTTTATTCCCCCATCAGCAATCACCGATATACCAAACTCTTGGCTCATACGTGCGGCATCAAAAATAGCGGTAATCTGCGGCACTCCAATGCCCGCGATTACGCGAGTCGTACAAATCGAACCTGGCCCGACTCCTACCTTTACAGCATTAACGCCAGCCTTGATTAAATCCTGAGCGCCTTCCGCTGTAGCCACGTTCCCACCCATTACATCAATGTCGGGGAACAGGCTCTTCATTTCTTTTACAGTATCAATCACCGGTTGAGCATGCCCATGCGCCGAGTCGATCACAATCAAGTCCACTCCCGCTTTGATTAAAGCCTCTGCCCTGGTAATCGCGTCACGACCCACACCAACTGCGGCGGCAACCAACAACCTACCGTTGCCATCTTTGGAAGCACGGGGAAACTGAATCGTTTTTTCGATATCTTTTATGGTGATCAAACCTTTTAAGTTAAACTGATCATCTACTATAGGCAATTTCTCTATCTTGTAACGTCGCAAAATTTCCTGTGCTTCCTTGAGAGTTGTTCCTTCCGGCGCCGTGACCAACTTCTCTTGCGTCATCGCCTCACCGATGGGGCGAGTATAGTCTTCCTCAAACCGCAAATCTCGGTTGGTAATAATGCCAACCAGCTTGCTGCCTACCGTAATAGGAACACCTGAAATACGGTAGCGCTCCATCAGTGCCGCAGCATCATTCAAGGTGTGTTCTGGGGAAAGGCAAAAAGGATTGGTAATCACCCCATGTTCGGAGCGTTTAACCTTGTCCACTTCGTCAGCCTGTTTTTCGATTGTCATATTGCGGTGGATTACCCCAAGCCCACCCTCACGAGCCAACGCAATCGCCATCCGCGCTTCGGTCACAGTGTCCATCCCGGCGGAAATCATCGGCAGGGACAACCTGATCTTCTGGGTAAGATTGGTAGTTATGTCAACATCCCGGGGTAGCACTTTTGACTTTGCCGGAATAAGCAACACGTCGTCAAAAGTAAGCCCTTCCCGAGCAAACTTGTCAATCTGCAATTTACTCACCCCGCAATTTGGAAAACCAATGAATTGAACCCATCATAACAAAACCTCCCTTCAAGTGTCAACAACTCGCTCTGGGCTCTGTCTGTTGTTATTTGCGAAATAAAAATTTTTTAAGTATAATTAAAAACCTCTGGTAAATGATGAGGCATCACAATTGTGTGGCAAAATTATTTTTACGTTATGTTATACTCATCACCAGTATACTTATTACTCAATTACCACACTACTGGAGGGGTTTAAAATGCACTCGGCCATTACCGGTCTCGGCTACGCGGTTCCCGCGCAAGTGCTTACCAACACTGAGCTGGAGAAGATGGTGGATACAAACGCCGAATGGATAGTACAGCGCACCGGAATCAAAGAACGGCGAATTGCTGATTCCAATACCGCCACCTCTGACCTGGCTATTGAGGCAGCCCGAAAAGCCATGGCTGATGCCGGGGTTTCTGCAAAGGAGCTTGACTTGATCATTGTTGCTACTGTTACCCCGGATTATTTATTCCCCTCCACTGCTTGTATTGTACAGCGGGAAATCGGAGCAATACGCGCAGCAGCCTTTGATTTGGGGGCAGCGTGTACTGGCTTTTTGTATGGCTTGACGGTGGCAAATCAATTTATCGGCTCTGGCAAATACAGGCATGTGCTCGTGGTTGGTGCCGATACCTTATCCAAAATTACCGATTATACCGACCGGAATACCTGCATTCTTTTTGGTGACGGTGCTGGAGCAGCAGTGGTCAGTGCCAGCTCCGGACAGGGCATACTGTCAGTGAACATTGGAGCCGATGGCCAGGGGGCAGACCTGCTAATGCAGCCCGCTGGGGGCTCGCGGCAACCCGCCACCATGGAAACGGTGAATGCCAGGGGCCATTACATCAAGATGGCCGGACAGGAGGTATTTAAATTTGCTGTAAATAAAATTAATTTGGCAGCGACACAGGCTTTGAACCAGGCAGGTATCAATGCCCGGGATTTACGTTTGCTCATTCTTCACCAGGCTAACCTGCGGATCATAGAATCAGCGGCAAAAAAGCTGGGAATCGACCGGGACCGGGTATATGTGAACCTGGACCGCTATGGCAACATGTCGGCAGCCTCGGTACCGGTGGCTTTTGCCGAAACCCGGGAACAAGGTATGCTGAATATAGATGACTACATTTTGCTGGTGGGTTTCGGTGGTGGTCTGACCTGGGGAGCAGCACTCATCAAATGGTTACAATAGGATTGTGGGGTGAATTTTTTGATTAAAACTGAAATTACTTCCTTACTTAATATCAAGTATCCCTTATTCCAAGGTGGTATGGCCTGGCTGGCAACCCATGAACTGGCCGCTGCTGTCAGCGAAGCCGGCGGACTCGGTATCATCGGCACGGGTAGTGCGCCACCGGACTGGGTAGATCAACAGATCCAGGCTTTGCGAAATTGCACCGATAAACCTTTCGGTGTCAATGTCATGTTGCTTTCGCCTCATGTGGCAGATGTTATGACTGTTATCATTAAAAACCGGGTGCCGGTTGTAACCACTGGCGCCGGCAATCCCGGACCCTGGTTAGAACTCCTGAAAATGGCAGGCTGCAGAGTTTTCCCCGTAGTAGCTTCAGTATCTCTGGCCATCCGCCTGGCCCGAAAAGAAATCGATGGCTTGATTGCTGAAGGTCACGAAGCAGGCGGACATATCGGGGAAATCAGCACCATGACCTTGGTGCCACAAATTGTTGATGCCGTAAATCTACCGGTACTGGCGGCCGGGGGTATTGCTGATG
>DATIKA010000110.1:0-5744 GCA_035478055.1 Candidatus Limnocylindrales bacterium
CAACAGCTTGTGTGATTTATGTCCAAGGGGTTCTCCCAGGAACTCCTTGTACAATGTCTGAACCGCCGGATTAAGATGCGACTTGCGTACAGACATCAGTTCATCAGCAGTATAGGTGGCGGCAATACGCTTATTTCGTATTTCCAAATTAGTGGGAATTGACTGCCCCCCACCACCGATACAGCCACCGGGGCAACACATAATCTCAACAAAGTGATAGTTTAATTCTCCTTTTTTCAAACCGTCCAGTAACTTACGAGCGTTACCAAGACTATTGGTAACAGCAACTTTCACGGGCAAGTCCCCGACCTGAACAGTTGCCTCTTTAACTCCGGTCATGCCGCGTAAAGCAGTAAAGTTGATTTCTTTCAATTCCTCTTCGGTAATAAGTTCATATGCGGTCCGCAAAGCCGCTTCCATAACCCCACCGGAAGCACCGAAGATTAGTCCCGCTCCGGTAGAAATGCCCAGTGGTTCATCAAACTCTTCAATGGGTAAAGTTGAAAAGTCGATCCCCATCTGGCGGAGCATGCGCCCTACTTCACGAGTGGTCAACACCACATCGATATCCCTGTATCCGCTATCATTCATTTCATCGCGCTGGGCTTCGAACTTCTTCGCTGTGCAAGGCATAAACGAGACGACAAAGATGTCTGCCGGGTCAATACCCATTTTTTCAGCATAGTAGGTTTTGGCCAGTGCACCCAGCATTTGTTGTGGTGATTTGCAAGTAGAAAGGTTATCCAACAATTCCGGATAGAAGTGTTCGATAAATTTAATCCATCCCGGACTGCATGATGTGATTAAAGGAAGCGTTCCACCGGTTTTTACCCGATGAATCAGTTCACTACCTTCCTCCATAATCGTCAAATCGGCAGTGAAATCGGTATCAAAAATCTTGTCAAAGCCCAATCTCCTGAGGGCAGCGACCATTTGGCCAGTAACAATACTGCCCGGCTCCATACCCATTTCTTCGCCTAACGATACCCTTGTGGCCGGTGCTGTTTGTACAACCACGTGTTTTCGGGGATCGGCCAATGCCTCCCAGACCATTTCGGTTTGATCCTTTTCATGCAAAGCTGCGGTAGGGCAAACCAACGTGCATTGACCACACTGCACACAAACTGAATCGCGCAATGATTGTTGAAAAGCAGGTGCAATCACAGCCTCAAAACCGCGCTCCTGTGGAGCAATGGCGTAAACTGTCTGAACCTCACCGCATACTGCTACACAACGGCGACAAAGGATACATTTCATTGGGTTGCGCACAATACCCGGTGAAGAATCGTCAATCGGCCGCTGGAACGATTCACCAGCGTAGGTAATCTCTCTGATGCCAAAGGTTTCGGCCATCTGTTGCAGTTCACAATTTAAGTTCCGGATACAGGTAAGGCATTCCATTGGATGATCGGAAAGGATCAATTCCAAGTTCATCTTCCTGGCCTGGCGTACAGTTTGGCTGTTGGTCCACACTTCCATGCCCTGCGCGGCCGGGGTTACACAAGAGGCTTGCAGAGTCTTTGCACCTTTTACTTCTACCACACAAATACGGCAGGCTCCGATCTCGTTAATATCTTTCAAATAGCATAACGTTGGGATCTTAATTCCGGCCTTCTGAGCTGCTTCCAGGATACTGGTTCCTTGCTCAACCTGAACCTGCCGGTTATCGATTGTTAACGTCACGAACTCCATGACTAAAACCCTCCTTGTCTTATTACTACTGTCTTGCTAGTGCAGCAATAAACATTTATTCGATATCTTTCACATCGCAACGGAGACACCGGGATGCCTCTTCAATGGCCTGCTCAAGGGTGTAGCCTAGTTCCATTTCCTTGAATCCTTCCACCGCATGCCTTGCAGGAACTGATACACGCCTGATTTCAGTCTCTACAATCTCTCCGCTGACCACCCGCACTATTTCTTTAGGCTCTACTACTACCCCGTTACCACCCAGGTACAGATCAATCGATGAAGCGGCTTTCTTGCCTGCTTCGACCGCTTCAATCAGGGTAGCTGCGCCAGTGACACAATCTCCTCCGGCGTATACTCCAGCGATAGTGGTAGCCATTGTCTCCGGATCGACAACAAAAGAGCCCCCATTTGTTAATTCTAACCCCGCCTCCAAACCGTTAGGATCAGGCGTATAGCCGACAGCAGAAATGACGATATCCGCTTTTGCTGTTACACTTGAACCTACGATCGGTACAGGCCGACGCCGTCCGCTTAGATCAAATTCACAAAGCTTCATCTCAACTAGTTCAAGTCCACTTACCTTCCCGTTTTCCCCGAAAACACGCACCGGGGCAACAAGAGTCTGAATCTGGATACCTTCCTTTTCCATCTCTTCAATTTCCTCTCTTAAAGCCGGCATGTCACCTTTCAACCGGCGATAATACACCGTGACCGATGCAGCACCCAGGCGCAATGCGCTCCGAGCTGCATCTGCAGCCACATTTCCGCCACCGATCACAGCTACCACTTTACCAGAGAGGTCCAGAGCCCGACCCAAATTCAGATCGCGAAGAAAGTTGATACCCGAAATTACGCCGTCGAGGTCTTCACCCGGAATGCCCAAAGGCTGATCCTTATGGGCACCGATGCCCAAAAAGACGGCACTGAAACCGTTATTGAGCATTTGATCCACAGTAATATCCCGGCCAACTTTCATCCCGGTTTTAATTTCCACGCCCATGTTCTTGATTACGTCGATTTCTTTGTTTAGCGCTGCCTTCGGCAGTCTGTATTCCGGAATGCCTACAGCCATCATCCCTCCGGCAACGGGCAAAGCTTCAAAGATGGTAGCTTCGTAACCTTTTTTTGCGAGATAAAATGCTGCCGATAAACCAGCCGGTCCAGATCCAACTATACCCACTTTTTTACCATTTGGTGCTGCCACTACCGGAACCGGCAACCCACCGTTGGCCATCAGATAATCCCCGGGAAAACGTTTCAGGACTCTAATCGCCAGAGCATCGTCCAGTTGGTTGCGAAGACACTTACTTTCACAGGGGTGATGGCAAACACGGCCACAAACCAGTGGGAAAGGATTGTCCGCTTGAATAACCTGATAAGCTTCAGCAAAACGCTTATTTTTAATCAGATCAATATAGATGGGTACGTCCACTCCTGCCGGACAGGTATTCTGGCAGGGAGAACTGAACAACGCCGCGCAAACCGAAGCCGCACAATGTTTGTGCTTAATATGAGCCTCATATTCGTGTCGGAAAAACCTCAATGTACTTAGAACAGGGTTAGGTGCCGTCTGCCCCAAGCCACAAAGAGCGGTCTTTTTGATTTCCCTGGCCAACGATTCAAGTTTATCAAGGTCCTCTTCACGACCTTCGCCACGTTTGATTCGCTTGAGAATCTCCAGCATTCTCCTGGTGCCAATCCGGCAGGGTACGCATTTACCGCATGACTCGTTCTGCACGAACTCAAGGAAAAACTTTGCCAGGTCGACCATGCAAGTGTCTTCATCCATGACGATCAGACCGCCGGAACCCATAATCGTACCCAAACTCTCCAGGGAATCATAGTCGATGGGAGTGTTGAGATATTCCCTGGGGATACACCCACCGGAAGGGCCGCCGGTTTGGGCAGCTTTAAATTGTTTGAAGTTAGGGATGCCTCCTCCGATATCATAGATAATTTGTCCCAGAGGCATACCCATAGGCACTTCAACCAGTCCGTTATTGTTTACTTTTCCTGCCAGAGCGAATACTTTTGTCCCTTTGCTGCGCTCGGTACCCAGCGAAGCGAACCACTCCCAGCCATGGCGAATGATATGCGCTATATTGCCAAAAGTTTCCACATTGTTTATTACGGTAGGCTTACCCCACAAACCGGAAACAGCAGGAAACGGCGGCCTTGGCCTTGGTTCGCCACGGCGCCCCTCAATAGAGGTTAATAGTGCAGTTTCCTCACCGCAGACAAAAGCTCCCGCACCCAAGCGCACATGAATATCAAAATTAAAACCGGTCTCGAAAATATTATTACCGAGCAACCCGTTTTCACGGGCCTGATCGATAGCAATAAGTAACCGCTGGATCGCTATAGGATATTCTGCCCTTACATAGACATAACCTGTATCTGCTCCAACAGCGTAACCTGCAATCGCCATTCCTTCAATCACGGCATGGGGATCGCCCTCTAAAAGACTGCGATCCATAAAAGCACCCGGATCGCCTTCATCGGCGTTACAAACAATATATTTCTGGCTTTCAGATGATTTCGAGGCGAACTCCCACTTGAGGCCGGTTGAAAAACCGCCGCCGCCCCTGCCACGAAGGCCTGATTTTTTTATCCAGTCAATCACTTCAAGGGGTTTCATCTCAGTAATCGCTTTGGCCAGAGCAAAGTAGCCGTCACGTGCAACATATTCCCCAAGAACTTCAGGGTTAATCACACCGCAATTATGCAGAACCAGGCGATGTTGATACTTGAAGAAATCAATATCCCCCTGAGCAACAACAGCTACCGGTTCTGTCGGCGGTTTATAGAGTAGCCGCTCCAGAATACGACCTTTCAAAAAATGTTCTTCTACCAGATCTTTAGCATCTTCCGGCTTAACCTGGCAGTAAAAAGTACCTTCCGGATAAACTACCATATTCGGACCAAACTGGCAGAAACCGAAGCAACCAGTGTCGACTACCTTGACTTCTCTTTCTAAACCACGGTTCTTAATCTCCTCAATTAGTGCGTCTCTCGTAGGATGACTTCCTGAAGCAACACACCCCGTTCCGGTGCAAATTAATACGTGAGAGCGGTGAACACTCATACAGCTTATCCTCCTTTTCTTACCCGAATCAATCGCTAAGATTAAAGCTTATTAACTACCAGATCAGCTACGATAGTTCCATTGACGATGTGCTGCGACACAATCTGCCGAATTTTTGCCGCATTTAAATCACCATACGTCACTGTCGGCTGACCAGGTATCATCACATCAATCAGGGGTTCCCGGGCACAAAGACCAACACAACCAACCTGACCTACCGTAACATTGGTTAAATTACGCTTACTTACTTCATCCAATAACGTGGTCATCAGTTCACGTGCTCCGGCAGCAATGCCGCAAGTACCCATTCCCACGACAATCCTGATACTATCTTTACTGTCTCTCAGGTTTATCGATTCCAATTCTTTCTGTTTTAATGCCTTTAATTCATCGAAAGTCTTCAAAGATTACACCTCCTTGTAAATTCCGCCAAACCTTTTTGAAGATCTTCTTTAACTCTCATTAGCCCCACGGGGCTATTAATGAATTCTTCCTGACCAGTAGTAACGAACTCAAACTGCCGGCTGTCCCTGCTATGCCTGTACATAAAACGAAGACCACTCCGCCCAGTTAAAAACACTATAATCGTGCTCGCAATATCGCCCAGGGGAGGAAGATCAATGTGGTCACACTGAAAAGTTACAACTATCCTTGTCCCCTTACCCAGACCGGAATCAATCTTCAATCTCCCGCCACAACCTTCGGCTGTGGCGCGCAACAGAGAAAGCCCCAAGCCGAATTTACGCGTCGAACGACTGGTAACAAACGGGCTGGTAACCTGATCGATCATTTCCTGAGGAATGCCACGCCCATTATCTTCCACAACAATCTCAAGCTGATTATTATGCCAGTCTTCTCTTATGTCGAGAGTGACCTGATTTGCTCCGGCTTCAAATGAGTTTTGCAAAAGATCAAGGATATGTAACGAAAGTTCATGCATGACCTCTTACAAATATTTCCCAAGAAT
>DATIKA010000111.1:0-2270 GCA_035478055.1 Candidatus Limnocylindrales bacterium
CCGATGGCACCCTGGGCATAACTGCCAAAAATCATTGCCCTGTCCATGACCATGCGCTCAAAAGCGGCAAAATCAGCAGGTAGATCGCCGAGATCATATCCTTCTCTTTTCAATCGTTGAAGAAAACTGAACAGTGAAGGAACCACTTCCATCCCCGCAGCAACGAGGGACGAATGACCCGGCCCTTTGAAGAAAAAAACGGCAACACGCTTCTCGCTGTTCTGCATTGTGCGAAGGGCAATAAAGTTGTTGACAATTTCCACAAACCTGTCGAGCCTGTCGGGAATTGTTTTAAACAAATAAAAACCATCACGGTCTTTGTATTGTGCGATAAGGGTAAAGGGATAAATAGCGCCGTCGAGTTCGGGCATTACAACGCTTTGCGAAAGAAAGCCACCTGCCATTCCTTGCAGATCGGCAAGCCATTCCTCCTGGGTAGTGAGCAAAGTGGTTGGAGCAAAGATGGGGATGTTCTGAGCCTTAAGCCATTCCACGGCAGCATCTCCACCCCCCATCACAAGGCGTCCGTGAGGCAGATTAATCACAGCATCGGGATTCACCTCGCGGAGCATCTCAAGCCGGCGTCTTGCCGAAAGGATGGGATAAACATTAAGGCCCGACCGCTCAAGCGCCGTAATCAGACTGTCGAGGTGCTGTCGGTTACCGGCAAAGGGACTGCCAAAACTGCCCACGATGGCCACCCTTGGGGCTCCTTCACGGTAACGGTTTATCGAAACATAATAATTTTGAAATGCCTCGAATGTTTCAAAACTCTTTGTGTCATCCAAATGATAAAAAGCATCTTGTGGAATCAGATGCAGTTCATCAGGGGCCGGGGCAAAAACCTTTTTTTGGTCAATCTCACGGCGAATATATCGCAGAAGGCTTCTGTAATTGGTTTTGTTGCCGTTCAGAAGAAACTGGTTGATTTTTTCAATATGCGTGCTGTCAATGCTTACAATATTATTGTCGGGATTGGTAACAGAGGTACTGAACACCGGCAGTCCACCCTCTGCAAGCTCCTTCAGGGCATCTCTTTCTTCTTGTGTCATTTGAATTCCCATTGCAAAAATGAGCACAAAATCTGCCCGCCTTAATTTGCGGGCATCAAGTTCCGTAACATTTCTCACCCGAATAAACCTGTCGTCAGTTGACCGTGCTATACTGGTGGCGGTGAACACCGGAAAGTTGACTAATGCCACTGTTGTGGTAGAAACATATTTGTTGAAAAGCAGCACGAAAACCAGTAGGCCAACAACTGATATCCAAATCCAAGGGCTGATTTTGAGTTTAAAACCCATTCTATGTATGGTATTAATTTCTTTAACGAACTTATCCGGCCGGGCTTAAAATCCCCGGCCGGAATTGACTATTAAAGAGGAGTAAAAAAAAGACTTCATTATTTTATCCGGCTCTTCTAACCAGTTGGTATTCGATATTGGGAAAACCACGGACACCACCATCATTGGAATGGAAGTTCAGGAACCGCAATTTGTAAACATTCCCGAACACATCCCTTATTACAAAGAACCTGTCAGTAAACACCCCGATTGGCGTTCCGGTTACCCTTCGCCAGTTTACACCGATTGTATTTCTGCCGCTGCTCATTGTGAGACCTGCAAGATGCGATTCGTTGAAAGCTTCCCATGACACATTTGCGGTCATAACCTGGGCTGCTGTAACACCCGCCCTATGATTAATGAGAACCTGATCGGAAAAATAGTGCGCAATTTCTGTAGTTCCGCTCATAAGTGTCATATTAACTCCCCCGGTCCACTTGATATCCCAATTGGTACGACGAGGTTCAACCTTTACAATTCCGGTATCGAAATTCACAAACACAAAATTGTAGGCCGCCTCTTTCGGGATATGAATGGTGCGGAAGGTAGTTTCTGTAATCCTTGCGTATTGCAGCGTATAGCCATTGCCGCTCCTGAGTACCCTAATTTTCATCCATGGCCTGGCTTCTATTCCGCCACCGGTTCCACGGTTGATGATGAACACCCTGTTTTCGGCATCAACTGCCGATACATTTCCAATTATTGTGCGATTCAGATCGCCTTCCACATTGTCTATCAGACTCATGCCAAGAGGATTTCCCGGGCCAACAGTTATATTCATACCTATGGTATCGGCGGCATTCACCTGATTCAGATCAAATTTGTTGAGGGCAACTGCACCTGCAGCAGTCGAGTAATTGAGAATTACGCGAAAATCAGAACCTGTCCAAAATCCCAAATCCCACGACCGTCTGGCAACCTGCGTTTGGG
>DATIKA010000112.1:0-1912 GCA_035478055.1 Candidatus Limnocylindrales bacterium
TCTACAACCTCAGCGAACACAATATTTCCATAGAAGATATTGCCACACTGATAAAGAACCTGTATTCCCGTTTGGATACCATATTTGTGAATCAGCACCTTGTGATGTGCGAAATAAAGGTGCTGCCCGACCCAAGAATTCTGAAGGCTCTTACCCTACCGCCAGTTTCTATGGAAGCAGAGTTGGAAGCATTACAAAAAAGATTTTCCTTTTCCTGAGCTGTGGTCAGTTGAGAGATGGGCTTTGTTTTCAAAGATTGCCTTTACAGCAACATGAGCCTTAGGCTGATGCCGCCATTTGTGTTTACATTCACGAACTGGTTAGACAAAAAGGGATTGTTGAATGTTCTGTCGAGAAAAAAACGGAAATTTACCCTTGGGCTCAATTGATAGTCGGCAGAAGCATTGATGGTAACCACCTGCTGTCCGCTGGAAATCAGATCCACTTCCTGGGCAATCATTCTTAATACCGTGCGATTGGTTCTGATGGAGGCGTTGAGCCTGAGCACCAGATCGCTTTGTATCCTTTGCCGTCCGCCACCCTGGGCAATGGTAAGTGCAAGATTTCGAAATCTGTATCCTGTTCCGATAGTTACTTCGTTGGTTGTAACATCCGTAATCTGGTTGTTGCTGAAGTTCAAAACAATATCTCTGGATGTGCGGATTTCCAGTCTGGTAAGCAGGCTGTTGTGCCATGCAACATCAATGTTTATAAGGGGTCTGAATTGTTCGCTAATGGATATCTGCGATACATTGTATCTGGGAATAAAATTCCCAAGCATTTCATCCCGCATCATAGGGAACCCATCTGCCGACTCCCTGAAGTTCAGATTGGAGTTGAAGTTTCCAATGCTATATGTGCTGCTGAAGCTGTGTGAGATGGTTATGCTCTGGAATATACGCTGCAAAGCGGGTATGTTCGTCAGCCCGTCGTAGGTAAGTCTCCAGGCCGGCAATGGGATCCTGAGGAATGGGCTGAGGGGTCCATTCCCGGGGTCTATGCCACCATAAGCTGCTAAAAATGCCGGTATCAGAACTTCTTGCGCAGTAGGGCCATAACCGGTGGGAAACCCCGTAATAGTGTCGTTGGTGTTATCCCAGTTGGGGTTGTTTTGTGCAAGCTGGTTGGCGAGCTGAAACCGGTAATCCAGGAACCGCCTGAAATTTGGTGATTGGTTGGTCCGGGCATCCCGCCGCTCGAAGGTGGAACGAAAGGAAATGAACGAAATACTGAAGTTGCCACTTTCCATTCGGTTTGATGAGCCAAATTGCCCCAACTCGTTTGCCCTGAAAAACTTCGATGCTGAGCGGGCATAGTTTCTGAATGCCGTAAACTCAATTCTCAGGTCGGGGATGGGTTCAAAAAGACTGCGAGCAGTAAGGTTTTGGTTGATATTTTGCATCAAAGGTATGTTCAGCATAGGGTTTGTGGTAACCCAACCTCCGGCGGCAGCCTGGGGCCGTATATCTTTTTGGCTGCCCAGAATAAATCCTGCTCCTGGTGACATATCATCCCAGTTCATCCCCAAAAAGGTAGGGCTGGGTTGAAACCCAGGCAATCGTGTGCCACTTCCTTCAGTGAAATTTACAGACAGGTTTCTAAACCCGGTTATTACCCGTAAAGTTCCATTGAGTATTTGCTCAAAAGTGTTGTCTTGCTCCTCAGGTTGATCTTCCTCTGGCTGCCCCGGGGGGCGGGGTACATCGGGAGCTACAGGGCGTTGGCCGGGTTGTGTGATGCCTTGGCCACCTCTTTGCTGAACCCTTCGTAAAAACCCGAATTTATTATAAAGAGAAACAAAATTTGCATTGAAATTCAGGCGAGTTGTCTGCGTGTTTTCAATGGTGTTGCCCAACTCTATTGCCGCCCTGGGGGCCGTAATCCATTCGAATGTGCCTGTGTATTCCGCTGT
>DATIKA010000113.1:0-2488 GCA_035478055.1 Candidatus Limnocylindrales bacterium
CGCGAGTAGTGACCGGCGGCGAAGGATGTTTTTCGCGCCGGGTAAGCTGCAGCGCACCGGTTGGACAGGTGGTGATGCATAGACCACAACCGATACAGCGGGTAATTACAGCCTCCGCTCTGTCGTCAACCATGGTCAACACACCAACCGGGCAGCGATCTTCAACGCAAACAGCACATCCGTTGCAAACTTCCTGATCGAGCTTAACCTGGTAAGCCGACCGCGCAAAGCCTTCTTCATAACCGTGTTTCGTTAACAGCATCAACATATGACAGCAACAGGGACAGCAGTTGCACATGAATATGACGCGTTCGGAGATGTTACTGCCAACGTGAACCAGTCCGGCTTCCTCTGAATTCTTGAGCACTTGTAAAGCTTCTTCGTTGGAGATAAATTTGGCCATACCTCTTTCGGCTAAAAAACGGGCGGCCCCATCGAAGGAAAGGCAAACGCCCAGAGGTTTATCGCAGTTTTGCCCGATCACGCGGCATGGACAGTTGGCCAGCGCAATATCGCGAACCGATTTCATCAAGTGAGAAGCCTGCTCGTACGGGATAATTTCTACATCATCATTGGCTAGTGCTTCTTCTGCTGGAAAGACCCTGGTCCAGGGCGGCTTGGCTGAGGCCAACTCTGCCGCCATGTCCTGCATATAGTAAGCGTGCCAAAGTTCAGCCAGGCGTTTCTGCACGGCAGGCTCCATGCCCTTCATCAGGGGATATTCAAAGAGACCGGGATAGTTGGGCAGCAGAGAGTACATTATATTTCCTTCAGTTTTTTTAGCCAGGATTGAACCGCGCTCGGCCATTGTTTCCAATCTGGCCGCGATATCAGCCTCTGATGCTCCAACCTCGGCTGCCACAGCGGTGGCAGCTTTGGGAAAGAAATCTAAACAGACTGCAACTTGAACTTCATCTGGCTTAAACAGCAACTGGAGAATCTCCAGAAATTCTTTACTTTTTGGCGCCCCTACGGGATGTCGGCTCAGCTTATCACTGAGCCGATGATAATGATGATGCATGTTTCTACCCCCCGATACAATATGTCTGGCAAAAATAGCATTCGTCCTGGGGAGGCATAATACCTGCCCGGGGGCGAAAAACTTTAATCCGAAAAAATGTCTGCCGTTTAACTGTTTACGTGAGGGTTTCATAGGATCATGCGGTTATTCTTTGCAGGAAAATAAGAGGAACTTCAAACGGGAGATGATCTGCCGTATAAGTTCAGCCTTTTGCTGCCAGCTCCAGGGCATGTTTAATAAAGATGCGCAGCATAGCCGTAAGCGGAACAACAAAAATTAGTCCGGTCAGCCCGAAAAAAGTACCGCCCAAAACCAGGGCTAGAATAACTGACAGTGGGTGCAGGCCGATGCTCCGGCCAATAACTTGCGGCGTTATCAATTGGCTTTCAATTTGCTGAGCAACGACTATCACAACAATCACTTGCAGGGCTAATATGGGTGATGTGAGCAAGGCAATCAGCACCGCAGGAACCGCACCGATGAACGGCCCAAAATACGGAATCAGGGTGGCAATGCCAGAAATTATGCCCAGAAGCAGAGCAAACTCCATCCCCACGATCAATAAACCGGCGTAGGTAATGGCCGCTACCAGAGAGCAAGACACTAGCAAACCCCGAAAATACCTACCCATTGTCCGATCCATTTCATTGCCCATAGTCACCACCCATTCACGGTAATGAGTGGGAACCACGCTAAACATAGAGCGTTTCAGGCCCTCAGCATCGCGCAACATATAATAGGTGAATATGGGTATAACTATAATCATAAAGGTTTGGGTAAAAAAAGCCAGAATCCTTCGGCTGACCAGCTCTACCACCCGCAGCAGCCAATTTTGCAACGCGGTAATATTCTGATCCAGAACATCACGCACACCATCTGGAATATAGATGCGCTGGTAGTCTTCTTGAATGCGAATAATCAACTGCCGGATGTGACGCGTATATTCAGGTATATCTTCAGCTATCGCTTGCAATTGCAGCATTAAATTGGGGATAGTGATGAGACCGAGGACCAGGAAAAAAGAGAAAAGAAAAGCATAAATAAGTAAAATCCCCAGGGAACGCGGGATGCGACGCTTCTCCAAAAAATCCACCAATGGCTTCAGAACATAGGCAAAAAGAGCCGCCAGGAAAAAAGGTAATAAAACCGACAACAACATATCTCCGGCGCGGTAAAGAAAAAATAATAGCAATAAAACCAGGGCACCGATAATGCCGCTTTTACCATAACGCGAAAACAAGCTACTGCACTTTGGTTGCTCTTCCATGGTGGCTCACCCCCTTCCCCCGGTTTTATCTGTCTCCAAATGCAAAGCAGTGATGACTAACCCGGTAAATTCTCATCCTAGGCCTGATTGCCCCGCAGCAGTTTACGGAAAATACGAAAAAATTGACAGAACTCTATACACACATGCAGAGACGATCTAATTTTTCTCTGGATGCAATAATACCATGGTTTTTGGTTGCA
>DATIKA010000114.1:0-3988 GCA_035478055.1 Candidatus Limnocylindrales bacterium
TGCCGTACTCTTCCCCGGCTCTGTCGCCACATGGGTCAGCCTGCTACCCAGTTATCCCATTGTCAGGCTGCTCTATGATGTTACAATCCATGATGCTATCTGGGCAGATTCCGTAAACTTGATGATCTATGCTACCTTGTGGTCCCTGGTGCTTTACAGCGCCAGCCTGTTTGTTTTGAAGAGGAGGATGGCTACGCTGTGAACATGAAGCGCGTATTTAGGATCCTGAGTAAAGATTTTGCCGTAGGACCGCGCAAGCCCTTTTTTATCTGGGCCCTGATCATGCCTTTTGCCCTGACGCTGCTGTTTCAGTTTGCCTTCGGAGCGCTCTTCGACCCAAAACCGAGGCTGGGCATTGTTGATCTGGGCAACTCGGTTGTTACAGCTGAAGTCCGCGAGTTGGAAGGCCTTGAGTTAACGATCCTCTCCGACGTTGACGAACTGCTGAGCCAGGTTGAGAATCACGACCTCGATGCCGGGCTGGTGCTCTCTGCCGGTTTTGACCATGCCGTAAAAGCCGGTGAAAAACCCATGCTCGAGTTCTACATCAGCGGAGAAAGCCTTGCCTCCAACCGGATTATCATCGCTATTACCGCCATCGATCTGATCCGCGGTATTGAAGGCACTGAAGCCCCGGTTGATGTCGAAATGGTTTACATCGGCGAACCCGGCCTGCCGATCTCAATCCGGCTGATCCCGATTATCGTCTTTTACGCTCTGGTCATGGCCGGCATCTGGGTGCCCAGCGCCAGCCTGGTTGAGGAGAAAGAGAAAGGTACTCTGACCGCCCTGCTGGTTACTCCGGCCAGGGCTAACGAAGTGCTCCTGGCCAAGTGGTTGCTCGGGTTCCTTTTTGCTTTAATTCTGGCCGTTGTTACCCTGCTCTTGAACCAGGCTTTCGGACCGCGCCCTTTTGAGGCGATGGTTGTGATCATCGTCGCGGCAGCACTCAACGCCATGCTCGGCCTGATGATCGGTATCTTCTCAAAAACAGCAACCATGCTTTTTACGTTGCTGAAAAGCCTCGGCATATTTTTGTTCGCCCCGGTCATCTTTTACCTCTTTCCGGAATGGCCGCAGTGGATCGCAAAATTCTTCCCGCTTTATTGGATTATTAATCCACTCTGGGAAGTGTCAATCATGGGTGAGTCACTAAGTTCGGTCTGGTATGAAACACTCGTTGCGGTAGCCATTACCCTGGGGCTGGTACCAATTGTCCTCATGACAAAGAAACGGATGTTGGTCTGAGGCGGGATGGCAATGAATACGGCATTAGTTTTCTAATCGGTCAAACGTTTTGCTATTTTATTTGTTTTAGCATGATACATTTCGAGATCAGCTTTCTTATACGTTTCTATTAAAAGCTGATCCTTGTTTTCAGTTACAGCAAAACCAAGTGAAATACTCAGAAGCAAGTCCGGATTCAGTTGGTTGTAAAGTGCAATTTCGTAGTTGATCCTGCCTATGATCTTTTCTGCTAACAATTTGTCGGTACGGGGCATAATGATAACGAACTCATCACCGCCTATCCGGGCCGAAATATCAGAACTGCGCAGTGAGCCTTGCAGTATCTTCGCACAGGCTTGCAGGAGTTTGTCGCCAACTTGATGCCCGAACTTGTCTTTGGTCATTTTTAACCAATCCAAATCTGCAGATATGATCGCAATCGGGTACTCACGTGCTCCCTCCAGTCGGTTTATCTCGTTATCAAAGTAAGCTCGGTTATGAAGCCCGGTCAGAGAATCATGCAGACTTAAAAATCGAAGTTCAGCTTCAATGCGTTTACTTTCGGTGATATCACGGACGATAGCTACAACTTCGTTGGTTCCGGTTGAAACCAGGCGGGCCTCTTTATAGCGTAGCTCTCCTTCCACCAGATAACTGTACTCTAACACCTGGAAGGCTCTTGTTTCAATCGCTTTATCAATTGCGGCCAGGGTTAAATTTGCAATGTCGGGAGGCATAACATCTTGTATTTTCTGATCCACAAGCTGTTTCTTACGATAGAGCGTGCTTACTTTCGGGTACAACAACCGATCGTCTTTTATTTCCGCATCCAGGAAAACTCCTTCCCGGCTGTAGCGAAACATTGCATCCGGAATAGCATTAACAAGCGCGCGGTTACGCAGTTCGTTCAGCCGTGTTTTTTCCTCCGCGGCAAGTCTGGACTCATGATCGAGGAATAAAAATCCAATCATTACTGTAGCCGGAGGATAGATCAGGAGAACCGGCAGTGCCAAATGATTGATTACGTCAAGATATGACATTCCCGGTATACCGATGAACAGCGCCAACACTGCCAGATGCACAACAAAACCAAACCCCAGCAGCGATAGCGGAGTGATAATCCGGGGGTAACGACGGCGAAGGGAATAAAATATTATACCGAATAGAACCGATAGAAATGAAACACCGGCGCCAACCAGTGACCCTGCTCCACCCAGCCACATCCTGTAGGCGGCAGCAAGTATTGCTGCCACCATCCCGGTAACCGGCCCACCAAATAATCCGGCAAGAGATAAAACTAATGACCGGCCGTCAAAAATAACGCCCGGAGCAAACGTAAAGGGCATCATTATACCAAATATCGCCAGTGCACCAAAGAGCAAACCCGATATAATCAGGTAGTAACTACTTTTTCCCCCGACTCGACGATGAAACACCGTGTAAACAGCGATTAGTGCCACCAGCAACGCAGTATTCTGTACCAGTACGAGAAACATCTTTAACCTCCCCCAGCTTTAAAATATTGGGAATAGAGCCGCATAAAGCTTATATTGATTATCAGATTCCATCGCTTGGCATTTATTTTGCGGATCGCTTAATCGTTATAATGGGTTTTACTTTTTCTAAATCATTACACTTTCACCATCACCAGTTAATTTCCTGCCTGGTAAGCGAATAAACGCCATAGGCTGACTTTCCCCCGAGTTGGCAAGATAGATATTCCTCAGCTGGTAACAGACGTGCGCTTCGTACCCAGATTTCTTCAGCTCATAGTAAGTAGCTGCGCCCGCAATTTCAGGCCATGTTACTTCAGCAAAGTTTCTTCAAAGGTGCTGCGTAATTCTGCCGGGAAAACGGCAACTTTCGCATTTCGTTTATCGATAACCGTGCTGCCTGCTACCAGCAGACCCATGCTCCGGAGCATACCTGTTACCGATTCGGGCTCGTGGTCATGCCAATAATACCCATCGTTCGCCACCGTTCCGAATTTCCGGGTAACGTCATTCAGGTGGGCATAACCCCCTATCCCCATGCGGTGGCATAACAGATCGCGCTTTGCGTCGGTCAGCTTTTCGAGAACACGCTTAAGATTAGCAGGTTCAGTAGTGAAAGAGACAATTGCTTATCTCTTTCACTGCGCAGCCGACACACCAATAAGCAAGCCGTGTAATGCTTCTCTTCGCAGCACACGAACCATATTTCTCTTCTTATCGTCAAGCCTTACCCCTTTAAACCAGTCGATGCATTTTAGGCATCTTTAAAATTTTCCATTTGCAAATAGAGTCCACCCAAAAGGCTTATCCCTGAATCTGTGATTGCAGCTCTTTTGCAGCGCCTCCCCAGCTGCGCGTGCGACGTAACCCCTAAGCTTTTTAAACGGCGCAGCGTAAGGCTGAAAGGGTACAAAATCGAGCATCAGCGACTGGCTGGGAAAAGGGTCACCGTGGAGTGGCACGGTGTGGTAAAAATTGCTTTTGCCCTGACAGTGAAGAGCAAATTTCGAGACGACCACATCATGCGTTATATTACGGCTTATTTCGTGGTATTTTATTATTTAATGTCACGGATTCAGGTTGATGCCATTTTCACGGGATTACTGAGCAACCTTAACACTCAGGAAAAACTATACCCTCAATATTGATACGAAATGAGGCGCTAGGCAGTTTATCTCGAAAATTGTATATCTGAAAATAGCCCTGGCAATTACTTTTCATCCTCCTGCCGGTGCCCCCGCCTTCCCGTATTCTATAAATCTAATCTT
>DATIKA010000115.1:0-3602 GCA_035478055.1 Candidatus Limnocylindrales bacterium
TAGTGTTGCGATTGACCTGGCGCTTGGTAACGATATTACTGCTCCCGTGGCTATCAAAGAGTTTACATCTTTTGGGCTGGATCGAGTATTCGATCCGGATAAAATTGTTTTAGTTCCCGATCATTTTACCCCAAATAAAGACATAGCCGCTGCAGAACAAGCACTATTACTACGTCGATTTGCTTATCAATATGGGATTAAACATTACTATGAAGTTGGACGGATGGGTGTTGAGCATGCCCTTTTACCAGAGCAGGGTTTAGTGTGGCCCGGTGCGGTAATTGTTGGTGCAGATTCGCATACCTGCACATATGGAGCGTTGGGAGCTTTTGCTACCGGGGTCGGCAGTACAGACCTGGCTGCTGCGATGGCAATTGGTGAGGCTTGGTTCAAGGTCCCGGCAACCATGCGCTTCATTTACAATGGTTCTCTTCCCCCGTGGGTGGGCGGAAAAGATCTGATCCTCCTCACGATCGGCCGTATCGGTGTCGAAGGAGCACGCGGTCGAGCCATGGAGTTTGCCGGACCGGTCATAGAGCATTTGTCGATGGATAGTCGTTTGACTATGGCCAATATGGCTGTTGAAGCCGGTGGCATGTGCGGTTATGTGCAGCCTGACGAAATAACGTTTGAGTATCTGCGTGGCCGCACAACGCATAAGTATGTTCCTGAGTATAGTGATCAGGATGCAGTTTATGAAGAAACTTATATTTTTGACATTTCTAACTTACAACCTCAGGTTGCTTTTCCGCCTTCTCCGGATAATGTCCATCCTGTATCGGAAGCGTCGGGGATCAGCATTCAACAAGTAGTGATCGGCTCCTGCACTAACGGGCGTATTGAAGACTTACGTCAAGCTGCAGCAGTGATCAAGGGTAAACGGGTCCATCCGCATGTTCGGCTGTTGATTATTCCTGCTACACAAAAGATCTATCACCAAGCTCTTGAAGAAGGGCTGCTTAAAATTTTTATTGAAGCAGAAGCAGCAGTGAGCACCCCCACATGCGGTCCATGTCTGGGCGGGCATATGGGCATTCTCGCCCGGGGAGAAAAAGCGTTGGCGACGACCAATCGCAACTTTATCGGCCGGATGGGTCATCCTGAAAGTGAAGTATATTTGTGTGGTCCGGCCGTAGCAGCCGCGTCGGCTGTGGCAGGAGAAATTGTTCACCCGGGGGAGGTTATGGGATGATTATCGAAGGCAAAATATGGAAATTTAGCGATAATATTGATACTGATGCCATTATCGCAGCCCGTTATCTGAGTACGGTTGATCCGCTTGAACTGTCTGCTCACCTTATGGAGGATATCAGTCCCGGTTTTTCAAGACAGGTTCAGCCGGGAGATATACTGGTGGCCGGAAATAACTTCGGTTGCGGCAGCTCTCGCGAGCATGCCCCATTGGCTATCAAGGGAGCCGGTATTTCGTGTGTTATTGCTCGTAGTTTTGCTTCTATTTTCTATCGCAATGCGATTAATATTGGGCTGCCGATCCTGGAATGTCCGGATGACCTTTCGACGCTTGCCTCTGGTATAGATGTACTTCGCGTGGATTTGGATCAGGGTTTGATCACAAATCTTCAAACCGGGATTACTTACACCACAGAGCCATTTCCACAATTAATGCAGGAAATTATCAGTCATGGTGGTCTGGTGGGTTATGTCCGGGCTCGCCTCAGCAAGGTGAGCTGACAGGAAGAGATTATGCTATTTTCAAATTGCATTTTATTAGCGATAATGGTAGGGTGTAACCGGGAAATGGAAGTTCCTCTGAAATAGATTTCTCTATTTTCCGTTCCATGAATCGGCAATGATTTAGCAATACATCTGCCTGGCTCTGGTGCAAGGCCGGGCTACCTCGAGGAGGCATTTGCATGAAGAAGTATGCCAGCGAAGATATTCGCAATGTAGCTCTGATTTCCCACGGCGGGGCCGGAAAGACTTCTTTGACAGAGTCTCTGCTTTTTACATCAGGAGCAATCAAGCGCCTGGGAAAAGTGGAAATGGGAAACACAACTACTGATTATGACCCGGATGAAGTGAAAAAACAGGTTACCATTAATGTTGGTCTTGCCCCATTAGAGTGGGATAATGTCAAGATTAATCTGCTTGACACCCCGGGGTATTTTGACTTTATTGGCGACGTGCTTGGGGCTTTGCGTGTAGCCGACAGTGTCGTAACCGTGGTTTGCGCTGTATCAGGGGTAGAAGTAGGCACAGAAAAAGTTTGGAGTTACGCAAATACGTTTAACTTACCTCGTTTTATTGCAATCAACAAACTTGATCGGGAAAATGCAGACTTTGAAAAAACCGTAGGGCAGCTCAGGTCGCACTTTGGGTCTAATGTTGTTCCCCTGCAAATACCAATCGGCAAAGAGGCCAGCTTTAAAGGCGTCGTGGATTTGGTCAGTCAGAAAGCATATCAATTCTCGGACGACGGTATGAAGATTAGTGTAGAAGAAATATCCGAAGAGTTACAGCGGCAAGCCGAAGAAATGCGTGAAAAACTGGTTGAGCAAGTTGCTGAAGCGGATGATTCGCTTCTCGAAAAGTACCTCGAAGGGGAAGGCCTGACCGAAGAAGAGATTTACAGGGGTTTACGCTTGGGGGTATTAAAAGGCAAAATTATTCCGGTACTGTGCTGCGCCGCAACCAAAAATTATGGAAGTCAGCTGTTGCTTGATTTGCTCAAACGCTATATGCCCTCACCCCTTGATCAGGAAGAAATACCAGGTCGCCTACCCGGAAGTGAAACTGTGGTTACGCGTAAACCAGGTTCGAAAGAGCCCCTGTCAGCTTTTGTTTTTAAAACCCTGGCCGACCCTTACGTCGGGCGGATCAACTTTTTCCGGGTTTATTCCGGGACCATGAAGCCTGATACGCAAGTTTTTAATGTCAGCAAAGATACTGTTGAACGTTTCGGTCAGGTATTTTCGATGCGGGGCAAAAACCAGATTGCTATGGAAGAAGTCGTGGCCGGTGATATCGCTGGCGTAGCCAAACTGCAAAATACTGCTACAGGTGATACTCTTTGCGATCGCGCCCACCCCATTGTTTATCCAAGTCTCGCTTTTCCCGCACCGGTAATATCTTTTGCTGTTGAGCCAAAAACCAAGGGTGATGAAGACAAGGTAGGCAGTGGCTTAGCTCGTTTCCTCGAGGAAGATCCTACCTTCAAACTCGAACGCCGGGCTGAAACAAAACAGACAGTGATATCTGGTTTAGGTGAACTGCACCTTGATATTATTGTAAACCGTCTTGCCCAAAAATTTGGTGTAGAGGTAGAGCTCTCCACGCCAAAGGTACCATACAAAGAAACCATCCGCAGCCTGGCAAAAGTGGAAGGGAAACACAAAAAACAATCCGGAGGCCGGGGTCAGTTTGGACATGTCTTTTTAGAGCTTGAACCTGCGGCGGTTGGGGAAGGCCTTATTTTCCAGGACAAGATCTTTGGTGGCTCAGTTCCGAAGCAGTATGTGCCGGCTGTGGAAAAAGGCGTCCGTGAAGCCATGGAAGCAGGGGTCGTGGCTGGTTTTCCAGTGGTAGATGTCACGGTTAGATTAGTGGACGGCTCTTATCATACGGTTGACTCATCTGAAATG
>DATIKA010000116.1:0-5672 GCA_035478055.1 Candidatus Limnocylindrales bacterium
CAATAGCGCTGCCAATCTTTTTTTATGTTAAAATAAGAGCATCCCATTCCGAAACGAGGCCTATTGATAATGATATCAAGAAAAGCCAGGTTCATTGAACCATCTCCGACAATGGCGATTGACAGCAAGGCCAAAGAAATGAAAAACCGTGGGATCGACGTCATTAGCTTCGGTGCGGGCGAACCAGACTTTGATACGCCTGTTAACATCCGGGAGGCGGCCGTTGCTGCTATTGATGGGGGCCATACCCGCTATACACCCGCAGCAGGCAGTCAGGAATTAAGGGAAGCGATCTGCCGCAAGTTTGAACTGGAAAACGACCTGAAATACCGCCCCGCACAGATTGTAGTCAGCAACGGGGCCAAGCACTCCCTTAGCAATGTTTTTACCGCCATCCTGGACCCGGGCGACGAAGTTTTGATTCCCGCTCCCTTCTGGGTCAGCTATCCGGAAATGGTAAAACTGAACGACGGCATCCCCGTTATTGTGAACACCACCGAAAGCAATCTTTTTAAACTCGATCTGCAAACCCTGTCCAAAGCCTGCTCCGGCAGGACCAAGGCTCTTATTTTAAATAACCCCTGCAACCCCACCGGGCAACTTTATACCCGAAATGAACTCCAGCTGATCGGTGATTTTTGCGTTGAGCATAAGATTCTGATCGTGGCCGACGAAATATACGAAAAACTGATTTATGGCGGACACAGCTTCACCAGCATCGCCGCATTGAGTGAGCAGATTAAAGAGTACACTATTGTTGTAAACGGAGTATCAAAGAGTTATTCCATGACCGGTTGGCGAATTGGCTATTCTGCCTCTTCCCTGGCTATCGCCGAAGCGATGGCGGCCATTCAAAGCCACTGCGCATCGAACCCAAACTCAATCGCCCAAAAAGCAGCACTACAGGCGCTGCTGGGGCCCCAGGAAAGTGTGGAAGCAATGCGCATGGCTTTTGAGGAACGATGTAAATATATGCTCGCCAGAATCACAGCGATACCTGGCCTTAGTGCGCATGAACCGCTCGGCACATTTTACATGTTTGTCAATATTACCGGGGCCACAGGCAAAACTTTCCGGGATCAGAGGATCGTAAACAGCGACGACTTTGCCGCATTGCTGCTTGACAGCAAGAATACGGCCGTTGTCCCCGGCACAGGTTTCGGGGCAGCCAATCATATACGCCTCTCCTTTGCCTTATCAATGGGGAATATTGTCGAGGGGTTAAACCGGTTAGAAGCTTTTGTCGCGGATCTGGGGGAAAGTTAAATAACTGCGGTTCAGCTCGGCATTCCCTTTTAACATGTTCAGTTCAGAGCAGCATGTTTTAACATATGGCTGCACCGGATGATCGCGGTAAGTGCCAAAGCCTGTTCTGTTTGGTTGTATTTCGTAACGACAAAGCCGGCTGACTGACGCAACCGACTTTGTAATACCACTTGGTGTCGGGAGGGGGACTTGAACCCCCACGGTGTTTACCACACGCCCCTCAAACGTGCGCGTCTGCCTGTTCCGCCACCCCGACATGTTCTGTCTAACCTAAATAGGATTATACGAGTTTAACGTAGCTCCGTCAAGGAGAAGAAAGGCCAAAACCAGAAACGTAAATTTTTTGAAGGTTTTTAACATCTCCATTTTTTGTATTGTGCAATTGAATATATTTTATTATAATAAGGCATCATCACAGTCTGACAAGTCTCAGCTGTCTGAATAAAGGAGGACTTATCTCAATAGTGAACAACTTGGATGTCTACTTATCGAAACCCTGGTTGCAATTCTATCACAAGGACGTACCGCCAACAGTTGAAATCCCGCACAAATCTATCAGTGAACTTTTTGATGAATCGGCAGCAAAATACGCAAATCGACCGGCGATTATATTTTATGGCAATAAAATCAGTTATAAACAGCTTCATGATGAAGTAAGTCGTTTTGCTACCGCTCTTGCAAATCTTGGCGTTACCAAAGGCGACAAGGTTGCTCTTTACCTGTTAAACAGCCCCCAGTATGTCATCGCCTACCTCGCCATATTAAGAGTCGGGGGCACGGTAACCCCCATCAGCCCAGTATATACCAGTGGGGAAGTTAAACACCAGCTTGCTGACAGCGGGGCCCGCACACTGATCTGCCAGGATATTCTTTACGATAATATTGCTAAAACCGAATATAAACTGGACCGCGTTATATTAACATCAATCAGTGAGTATCTCCCCACTATACGGCGCATAATCGGCAGGAGCGTGCTGAGGAAAGCGTTCAGCGAAATGGAAGTCCCTATGCCAAAAATTCTTGCAAGTGAGGGCTTCTATCGGATGAAAGATTTGATCAGCAATACTGCGGCAAATCCTCCCGCAGTAGAAATTGACCCGTTCGTCGATCTAGCTTCTTTGCCTTATACCGGAGGCACCACCGCCAAGCCAAAAGGGGTTATGCTAACGCATCGCAACATTATTGCCTGCGAGTTTCAGATCAAAGCAACCTGGCCGATTATCGAAGAGGGCAAAGAGGTAGTGCTGGCATTTCTTCCTTTCTACCATATTTACGGTCAGGTAGTGGTAATGCTTAATTCGATTCTGCTTGGCTCCACCATGGTTTTATTTACTACTCCCGATATCGATGACATTCTTTATGCCATGGAAAAACACCAGGCCAGTTCCTTTTTCGGCGTTCCTACCTTTTTCGAGTACCTCAAGGAATATGAAAAAACTGACAGGGTCAATTGGAAACGGCTGAAAATGATTACTTGTGGTGCCGACACACTGCACACATCAACACTTGAAGGGTGGACCAAGCGCACAGGCAGTGCCATCACCGAAGGTTACGGTATGACTGAAACCAGCGGCGTCAGCCACGTCAACCCACTCGGACGCAGCAAACCCGGTTCCTTTGGTGTTCCTTTGCCAAACATAACAGCTGCTATTATTAACCCGGATACGCATGAATTCGTGCCAATTGGAGAGACCGGTGAATTGATTTTATACGGACCGAACATGATGCAGGGTTACTGGAATCGCGATGCGGACAACGCCGCTATATTCCTCGAAATCGATGGTAAGCGTTGGATGAAGACCGGCGACCTGGTACGTATGGACGAAGAAGGATATTTCCATTTTTATGATCGGGCCAAAGACCTGATCAAATTTAAAGGATATTCTGTATTCGCTCGGGAAATTGAAGAAGTGCTGTATAAACATCCGCAAATTAAAGCAGTTGGCGTTATCGGTGTACCCGACCCCAAGGTTGGCCAGTACATCAAAGCCAACGTCGTTCTGAACGCAGAAGCACGCGGTAAAATTTCCGAAGAGGATATCATCAACTACTGCAAAGAAAATCTGGCCCATTACAAGGTACCAAAAATAGTTGAATTTCGGGGCGAGCTGCCGAAAACTGATGTCGGCAAGATATCCCGCCGCGAACTCAGGGAAGAATCAGAATAGGAGGCATCAATTTGGACACACCATTCTTTGCCGTAAAAAATGTAACCAAGCGCTTTGGCGGGTTAACCGCCATTAATAACGTCAGCTTCACGGTTAAGAGGGATGAAATGATCGGGTTGATCGGCCCTAATGGTGCCGGGAAAACAACCATGGTACGTCTGATCATGGGCATTCTAAAGGCGGACAGCGGCTCCATCCAACTTCGGGGCAAAGAGCTTACGCGCATGCGCACCTGGAAAATTGTTGAAGAAGGCGTTGCCGCTACTTTCCAGAACACCCGCCCCTTTCGCCGTATGCCGATTATCGCCAACGTTATGGTACCCTGTCTGGGTCCGCGTACGTCCAGGCGCGGCGAATGGGTCAAACGAGTCGAGGCGAGAGCTATGGATGCCCTCGAATTTGCCGGCATTTCTGATATGGCCATGGAGCCTGCCTCCCGACTATCGCAGGGCGACCTGAAGCGACTGGAGGTGGCCAGGGCTATTGCCACCGAGCCAGAGCTATTGATCCTGGATGAGCCGTTTGGAGGGCTTACACCCACGGAAACTGAGTTGATGGCGAAGTCTGTACGACGTCTGCATAAGGGCGGCCGTTTTGGGCGTCTGCATAGCGAGGGTGCAGCCATGATTATTATTGAGCACAAGCTTCACGAATTGATGAAAATTGTCGACCGGGTGGTCGTAATGCATTTTGGCGAGATAATTGCGGTAGGTACGCCCGATGAAATTATTAAAAATGAAGCGGTGATTGAAGCTTACATTGGAAGGGAGGTTATCTAGATGCTGCTGGAGGTAAAAAACCTGACTGTCGCCTATGACAAAGCAATGATCATCAACGATGTCAGCATCTCCGTGGAAAGCGGCGAGCTAGTCAGCCTGGTCGGACCAAATGGCGCTGGAAAATCGACTTTTATCCGTACCATCACCGGTCTCGTGCGATGGGAACGCGAAACACTAAAAGGCACCCGTTATGGTGATATTACTATCGAGGGCTCAGTCACTTTTAACGGCGAAAGCATTGGGAAGCTGCCAGCACACGAAATTGTCAAAAAAGGTTTGATCCACTGTCCGGAACGGCGGCGTCCCTTTACCGAGATGAATGTTTTGGAAAATCTGATGGCAGGCGCTTACCTGATTAAAAATAAAAAAATGGTCCAGGAAAGCCTTGACGCAGTTTATCATATTTTTCCGATATTAAAAGAGCGCTCCAGGCAACTAGCCGGCACACTCTCCGGTGGTGAACAGCAAATGCTAGCCATTGGACGGTCGCTGATGGTTAAGCCACTGTTGCTATGCATAGACGTACCATCAACAGGACTGGCGCCGCAAATTAAAAAGCTGGTCTTCGATAAAATCAAGGAAATTATGCAAATTGGCATTACTATTTTGTTGGTGGAACAGGATGTCAGCATGACTTTCGCCATGGCTGACCGTAATTATATTCTGTCGCACGGTAAAATTGTAACTCATGGTACCAGCGCCGAACTGTTAAAAGATGAGACCATACGGCAATCGTATCTCGGACTATAACAAAGGGGCGCCGGATCCGGCGCCCCTCACTCCTCACTCCTCACTCCTTACCCCTCACTCCTCACTCCTCACCCCTCACGTCCTACTCTCCTCACTCCCTACCCCTCACTCCTCACCCCTTACCCCTTACCCCTCACGCCCTACTCTCCTCACCCCTCACCCCTTACCCCTCACTCCTCACTCCTTACCCCTCACTCCTCGCCCCTCACGCCCTACTTCATATCAGAATAGCAAACCCGACATTCTTTGCAGGTAAAAACATTGCGCACCTTGCACCGCGGACATTCCTTTTCCAGTTTGTCACGCACAAAAGAGGTAATCCCCTGGGGCATAAAACGCAGCACAAGTAATACGATCAAAGCAAAAATAAACATACGATACTGCGGTATAACCCTCAGGGTTTCAACCAATGGGAACAGAATGAAAACACCGACAATGGCGCCATAAATAGTAGCCACGCTTCCAAAAACAGACCAGATAATCGCCTGAAATGACATCAACACCGCAAATACCGGTGGCCCGGCGAGACGCAAAAAATGAGCGAATAAGCCTCCGGCAAGACCGGCAAAAAAACCACTCAGACAAAATGCAAGCAGCTTATATTTAGTAGTATTGATCCCTGAGGCGCGCACAGCAATTTCATCTTCCCTGATCGCATGGAAAATAATCCCGGTTTTAGATGTGACTATCTTCCACATTAAAAAAACAC
>DATIKA010000117.1:0-5227 GCA_035478055.1 Candidatus Limnocylindrales bacterium
GATAAAATCTTTCCCGGCCGAACCGACAAGCATGGCCACCGCGGTAAAGAGCAGTGAACCAAGCAGCACGATGACTAGGAGCAGCGACCAGTTGGTGGCAGTGAAAGCCCCGACAAAGGCCAGGACTATTACAGCTTGTCCCATGGCCAGGGCGGTTCCGAAAAGCGTCTTGGCCATCAGAAAGTGCCATACGCGCATCGGTGTCACCAGGAGCGCTGTAACCGTGCGCTGCAAAATTTCATTTGAAATTAACGAAGCGAGGGCAAATGTTTCCATCATCATGATAAAGAAGGCAAGCAGCGGTTTCATTCTGTCCCGCATCGATATTTGCTCGCCCAAGCGGTCGATTCCGAGGATGATCGTTTCCTCAGCGGGCAACTCTACCGGAAGCCCGTGCCCGGCCAGTTGGTGTGCCAGCTCCAAAATGAAACCCTGCATCGCGCCCCTGATCTCTCCGGGAACTGCGGCATCGGCAAAAACGGTCACAGCCGGTTTATGGCTGAGCACAACGTCACTTAAGAATGTCGGCGGAAAAGATATGCCGATTGAAAGGTTTACTCTGCTGGCCCCGGCTGGTCTCTCGTGGTCACCCTCCGGGTCATGGATTATATATTGACCTTCGTCTGTTCTGTAGATATCAAGCTCCCCGCTGATTGCCTTTTCCAACAGCTCTTCATTCTCAAATTCAACCAGAAGAAGACCTTCTTCCTCGAAGGCGGACCTTAACTGATCAAGCTGCCCGGTAATCTGCTCGGGAACGCCGGCAACCCGGAGTGCTTCCTGTCCTTCGCTGAACAGTGTGCTGAGCGAAGGGGTAATGGCAAAGGTAAGCTCTTCATCGACCGTATCGGGCACCAGCCAGAATATCGCTATAAAAAAGACAAGGCTCAGCACGGTAAGGAAAAGAAAAATCATGTTACGGCTGTAGAGACGAATATCTTTTTTGAGGATGGCAAGGAGCAGAATGCTGCCGGATACTGTCTTTTTCATTTGACCAACCCCCTGCCGGTCAAGTGGATGAAGATCGCTTCCAGGGTTGCTTCTTCAGTATGAATGCTCAACAGGGCGGGGGAGGCAGCCAATTCGCTCAGCCGGCTGGACGACTGCTCGCCGTCAAGGGGGAGATGTTCTTCCCGCACGCCGGCTCCGTCGCGTAACCGTACTCGCACAGACCTTTTACCGTACTTCAGTTTCAGGTTTTCGGCCGTGTCAAGGGCAACAATTTCTCCTTCGTTGATAAAGGCGACCCGGTCTGACAGTTCATCGGCTTCAAACATATTGTGGGTGGTAAGCAGCACTGCCGCTCCTCTTTCCGCTTCTTCCTTGATCGTTTTTCGGATAGCGGTGGCTGTTATTGGGTCGAGGCCGCTGGTTGGTTCATCAAGAAATAAAACTTTCGGCTTATTAATAAAGGCGCGGGCAATCATTAGGCGCTGCCGCATACCTTTTGAATAGTTGTGCACGCGATCTTTGGCCCGATCGGCGAGCCCCACGCGTTGTAAGGCCTCGAGTGAACCCGCATTACGGATGCCAAAAAGAGAAGCGAAAAAGTTGAGGTTTTCGAGCGCGGTCATCTCCAGATAGAGATTTTTTTCTTCAAATGAAACCCCGATCTGTGACTGGAGTTCCGGATCTTCTCTTCCGATCTCCCGCCCCAAGATCTGCGCCGAGCCTCCTTTTAGCGGTAGTTGGCCGGTTAAAACCTTGATCGTGGTTGATTTACCGGCTCCGTTTGGTCCGAGAAACCCGAGTATTTCACCGGGATAGATCTCGAAGCTGATTTCCTTAACGGCCTGCAGGTTGCCATACCAGTGGCTTAATTTATCAACATTGATAGCCGGGACAGTCTTTCGCAGTTCGCTGACGGGCTTCCTCTTCATAATTGATGATTCGCCCTCAGGTTCCGGAGTAAGTGGCAGGGTATGCGAGGGAGCAAGCGGGGGAGTAAGCGGGTGAGGCCGAGCTTCTGCCTGTTGCAAATCTTCCGACGCTTTAACGAATTTGCCGTTTTCCCAGAAACCCCAGACTGGTGTCCCGTCCGGTCTGGTATAGGTGCCGTAGCCGCGCGGTTTGCCGTTATCAAATACTCCCTTATAGGAGCCTCCGCTGGCATAATAAATTATCCCCTGACCGTGTGGTTTTCCACTCTGCCAATCCCCGTCATAGCCTGTCCCGCTTGGCAGTTGCAAATGCCCCAGGCCCTGGGGTATACCGTTTTGTAATTGGCCTGTATAGCTGCCACCCATCCAGGTTATAGTATGGCGCTCATGCTCAGGGGTCTTTTCGAATCGATCCATCGCAAATCACCTGCTTTTGTTTAGGTTTGTTTTTACGATCCGCTGCCGGCTATATTTTATCACTTTCAACCAGCTTATTCATCTTCATCCGGCTCTTTATTGCTGTGTCGTGCCAACAACATTTTCCATACTTTGATTTTTAGCGGTACGATTGCTATTACAACAACTATAATTAAAACCCATCCCCACCACGGCATTTTTATCACCTCAAATCCAGTTCATTATGTGGAAGAATATCTTTCAGGCGATCAATCATAGTTTCCAGCCCCTGCAAATAATGCTTCAGAGCATCCATACCCCTGCGGGTAAGGGAAACACTGGTCAGCGGCCTGTTATCTTTGAAAGACTTGCTAATGGAAAGATAACCGGCCTCTTCCAGTCTTTTTAACTGAACCGACAGGTTGCCGGCAGTCAGATCCAGCCTTTCCACTAACTCGGCAAATGGAATTTCCTGGCCTCCAGTAGCAAGATAACTGATTATCTGCAGGCGGGCCGGTTCGTGGATGATCCGGTCCAGGACGTAATTCCCTTTTTTCTTATCACTCTCGGGCATTGCAGACACCCCTTACGACCTGCGACCAGGCAGGTTGAGGAAGAGTAACAGGGCCGCCAGGATAAAGCCTGCTGAAAAGGTCAGAACCAGGACAATAAGAGGGTGAAATATTGTGGCGGTAAAGAGGAATAACAGGCCCGTTGCAATTAGCCAGAGGCTGAGAAAATAAAACGCTTTCATATAAAAAAGAAGGCTCATCGATATGATTAGCAAACCGAACAAAATGGCCAGGGCTGGCACAATATAGTTCAGGTGCCCATTGCTGCCCAGAAAGATAGTGGTCAGAATAATGACCAGCATATAGGGCACTATTAAGGCCAGCAAAATGGGAGTGTAAATTTCAGCAAGCAGTGTGCTTATGGTTATGCCTTCCCTGATTTTCCGGGCGCCCTTTAAAATGTTAAAGATTTTTAAGTAGCCGATGATGCACCAGGCCAAACCGATCAGGATGAAAAGGGTTGTTCTGATATTGAAGGGGATTGCCGCAAACGTTCCATAGTAAGATACCAAAACGTAAAATGCCAGAGAAAAAAGGGCAATGATCAGCCCGCCACCAAGCAGCACCCCTTTAAGGGCTCCCCGGGTATCGATAAACCTGATTATATTATCACTCTTGCTGACAGCTTCCTTGATCAGCTTAAGGTCGGCAATGACTTCCCCCAGCGCCTGCGCGTATCTTTCCATTTTCAAGCACCCTCGCTGCTTTATGGTATAAACTACTTCTTTCTATAATATAGTTTATGGTAAATGTCAAGATATATTTATTTATGATGCAAAATCATTGCGGCAAGCCGTAGTGACCTGCTTCGAAGAATTTTCAATAAAACCGAAAAAAGCAGAAAAATTGCGGAGTAATAGCGAGGCTAATTTTGCCCCGTATCGTGTCGAAGGGGCAACAGGACAGCGCATGGATTGAAGCTGTTGATCGCTTTTGTAACTCTATAATCAGTAAAGTGAACGATTTACGTGCAGATGATCGGTAAAAGCATAAAGGAGTGAATTGATCCAGATAGGGATCGGTAATTCTTGCGACAGTTACTTTCTTGCATTTGAACAACGAATAGGATCGGTGGTGTTCTAACCGCACCCTCGCATTCACATGGGTTGCGTGTGCCCGATAGCCGCGAAAAGGTTGATAATTTTTAAAGTAACCTTAAAGTTATTTCTGAATTACTTTTTGGAAAGCCTCGTGGCACTAAAGAGTACTTCTTTGCCGTATTTTTTCCTTAGCTTATCTTTGGTCAGCAGAAGTTCTTTTTCTTTCTCTTCTTCAGGCGTAAGTGGCAGCAGAGAAATTTGCTCCTCGTGCTCAAACTCGGAGGCTTTTACCCCAACCAGGCGCCAGGGGGGCTTGCCACAATGGAGATCAAAGAGCGTTTTAACAACCAGATAGATTTCCGAATCGCCATCTATGGCTTGGGGAAGAGTTTTGCTCCGGGTAATAGTTTGAAAATCTTTGAAACGCAGTTTTAGCGAAATGGTTCGAGCCGGCAGGCCCTCGGAGCGCAGACGGTAACCCACCCCTTCGGAAAGTTCGTGCAGTGCTGCGTGAATATATTTACGGTCATGGGTATCTTCCGGGAAGGTTATCTCTTCCGAGATTGATTTTGCATCATGCGCAATTTCTAACTTGCGGTTGTCGATCCCGTGGGCGTAGTGATGAAGCGATGTCGCATGTTTGCCGCAGAGACGCCGTAAGGTGTCTTCCGGATATTCGGCCAAATCTTTAACTGTTTTGATCCCGTAACTGTGCAGCTTCTTTTCCGTTGCCGGCCCAATTCCCGGGATTACCTTCACCGGGAGTGGCCACAGCAATGCAGGCACCTGGTCTGGCCATAGAGTGCCGACATTGTCCGGTTTGGCCAGTTCGCAGGCTATCTTGGCTAATAGTTTATTTTCCGACACGCCAACGCTAATGGGAAGATGAAGCTCCTTGCGAACGACAAAATGAATCGCTTTTCCCAGATCGTAGCCGGTGCCTTGTGTGACGGACAGGTACGCTTCATCGATAGAGACAAACTCAATATCAGGGGTAAACCGCTCGAATATCTCGCGGACTTGCTCGGATACTTCCTTGTATCGTGCCATGTTGCCCGGCAATAACAAGGCTTCCGGGCAAAGTTGCAGTGCTTTTTTTACGGGCATGGCAGAGCGAACACCAAATTTCCTGGCCTCGTATGAACAAGTTGCAACTACTCCGCGCCCTTCGGGGTTACCGCCAACGATGATCGGCTTGCCTATAAGCTGTGGGCAGTCAAGCTGTTCCACCGATGCAAAAAAAGCATCCAGATCGCAAAGGAGGATGTCATATTTTTTCTTCACATGAACACATCCCGGGGCAAAATTATCCAATCACAGAGGGTTCGTAATGGCAAAG
>DATIKA010000118.1:0-5999 GCA_035478055.1 Candidatus Limnocylindrales bacterium
CAGTTACATCTTTGGCCGGACCATAGGCCTTTACTTCCCCTTGATCCAGCCACATGACCCGGTCACAAAGTTTTTCCGCTGTCTCGGGCGAGTGGGTTACCAGGATAATCGTCTTCCGCTGCTGCTGCATCTGCTCAATCCGGGTATAGCATTTTTCCTGAAAGGCCAAATCTCCTACGGCCAGTACTTCATCGATGAGCAAAATTTCCGGGTCTACATGCACAGCTACGGCAAAACCCAGGCGCGTATACATGCCGGAAGAGTAATTGCGCACGGGGTTATCAATAAAGTCGCCCAGGTCGGCAAATGCGATGATGTCGTTTAAACGTGCTTTTACTTCCTTACGGGTAAACCCCAAAATGGAAGCGTTAAGGTAAATATTTTCCCTGCCGGTGAAATCGGGGTGAAAACCGGCCCCCAGCTCCAGCAAAGTTGAAATCCGCCCGTTGACATGAATTTCACCGGTTGTAGGGTATAGAATGCGACTAATAATCTTTAAAAGCGTACTTTTGCCACTGCCGTTGCGGCCGATTAACCCAATCGTAGTGCCCGGGAGAACAACCAGGTTGATATCTTTAAGGGCCCAAAAACCTTCCGTCCGCTGACGGCCAAAAAAAATAAGTTTTTCTTTCAGGGAATTGGCATGGTCCCGGTAGATGCGAAACTTTTTCCAGAGTGCGGTTACTTCTACTGCAGGGACGTTTAGTGAATTTTTTTTCGTAAGCAATGATTAAATCTCCTCGGCCACGGATTTTTGCAGATGGTTGAATATATAGAGACTAAAAACCAGCAATAAGATCAAACCCAAGGTTAAGTAACCCAGCGCAATCCATTGCGGCCATCTTCCGTGAAAGAAAATGTCCCTGAAAGATTCGATAATGTGAGTAGCCGGGTTAAGATAAATGAACACCCTGAGCTGAGGCGGCACTTGCTCAATCGGGTAAAGGACAGGCGTTAAGAAAAACCAGGCCATAGTGATAATACCGACAATATGCTGCAGATCGCGAAAGAAAACGTTGGCTATTGCCACCAGGAAAACCAATGAGGCTACAAACATAGCTTTAACCAGAAGTAATACCGGTAATGCAATAACCGCCAGAGTAAGATCTACCCCGAAAAACAGCAGGGCGGGAATAAGTATAACCAGGCTTAAAAGATAATTGATCAGGTTGGTTATGACGATCGAAAGAGGTAAAACTACCCTGGGGAAATATATTTTTTTTAGCAGCGCTCCATTATCCACCAAACTTGAGGTTCCCATTATGATCGACGTTGAAATAAAACTCCAGGACAACAGACCCACAAACAGAAACATAGTAAAGTTTTCCATCTGAATGCGCATGATGTAAGAAAAAACCAAGTTGTAAACGATCAACATAAAAAGCGGGTTTAAAAAGGTCCAGAAAAAGCCCAGTATCGAGCCTTTGTATCTGGATCTCAAGTCTTTGCTGACCAGGTTTTTTAACATTTCCCGGTAAAAGTACAACTCTTTAGCTTGCTGCCACATATAATACCTCCGCTATTCTCTTCAAACTCTTCCCGTTTGTATGGTCTGTTATTTCGTTGGGGAAACTTATTCCCCCAGGTATTGCTCGTAGATAATGCTCATTTCCTCTAGCACATGTTCCAGGGAATAGTCTTTGATTTTTTCTAACCCCGCCTGACCCATAGCAGTCCGCAGGCTTGGGTCAGCAATCAGTTTTTTCAGTGCCGTTGTCATGCTCTTTACATCACCGGGTTCCACCAGCAGGCCTGTCTTCCCGTGTTCCACCAGGTCTCTGCTGCCGCGCACGTTGGTAGCCACTACCGGTTTACCGGCAGCCATAGCTTCCATAATAAATCTGGGAAGACCCTCCTGCCTGGAGACCAGCGTTACCAGATCCGTTTCCAGCAGTATTTGAGGGACATCTTTCCGGTAGCCCAAAAAATGGACCCCGGGAATCTGTTCTTGCTTTGCCTTTCGTAACAGCATTGCCATGCTGTCGCCGGCGCCAATCAGCAAAAGATGGGCCCCTTGAGAGTGGGAAGATAGCTGCTGCCATGCATCCAACAGAAATACATGGTTCTTCCGGGGTATAAGTTCCGCCACACAGGTAACCAGAAGGTCGTTTGACTCAAGCCCCAATTCAGCCCTGATTGAGGCTGCACCGGCCACAGGCACATAGCAGTTCTGATCCACCCCCACTCCGTGCACGTAAAACAAATTCTTGCCTGTCTTAAACCCCAAGCGCTGAGCGTTCTTATAATCCTCATCATTCATAACCAGGAGACCATCTGTCCAGCGGGCAGCGATGCGTTCCGCCGGATAGTAGACAAGCCAATTCATAGGAGGGGCACCCCGATAAAAATGAAAGCCATGGGCGGTATATAATACCGGTCCCTGGCCGGTTGCTCTGGCAAGATACCTGCCCAATAAAGAAGCAACAGGGGTATGAACATGGATAAGGTCGAAGTGATGTTCCGTGAGCAGCACCCTCAGCTGCCGGTAAGCGTGGATATTAGCCAGGCTGTAAGGCGACCGGGCAAAAGGAATATCCCAGCAGATAATACCCAACTCCTCCAGCGCTGGAAACTGCCCGCTATTGGATCGTGCGGCAGCATGAACTTCGCACCCCTTGGCCTGCAACAATCGGAAAAAGGGAAGATGAAAAGCCACAAAATGTTGGAAAATAGAAGCAACAAACAATACCTTGTATTTTGGCTTGGCCGTCAGTCGAAACACCTCTTATTCGCAAAACAATACCCCATAGCGCCCCTATAAACCGGTTCTGGTCCTCTTATATCAGTACCTGTTGAGCATGATCAAACAGCGAAACAGCGCCTGGTCGAATGCCGATTGCCTTTTCACCCCGGGGTTAAGAGCGTATTGGCAGCGTGACAGATAATTTTTCTTTGAAGCCAACAGACTGAGCAAAACTTCTCTGTCGCGGACCTTGAGATGCGGACCGAAACAACGGAGAAACTCTGCTGCCTGCTTGGTTATTGTAAATTCATGGTTCGTTGGGCCAAGGAAACGCTTCAAGCGCCGGACGAAATGTCTTATAAAACCAGGTTCACCGCCAATAAAATTGGCGTCATGCTGCCGGTATTTAATGTACGTTCGGTTATCATAAGCCATTTCACCAAAAGCGGACACAACTAAATATAACCACCAATCGTGTATCAGGGCAAACCGTGGCAGGCTGCTTAAAACCAGTTCCCGGGCAGCTTGGTTAATAACAGCGGTGCATCCGGTTACCACATTCTCCGCCAGGGCTGTTCTGAAACTAAACTCTTTTATCTCGTTGGAAAAGCCAAGATGGTTCAGGTTGCTGTCAACATATTCAACCACAGAACAATAAAGAAGAGGCTTACTCATATCCAACCCTGCCAGCTTCTCAACCGCAGCGGAAATTTTATCCGGCGACCACACATCGTCCTGATCGCAGAACGCAAAATAATGGGCCTCTGGCTCCGCTACTTGTAACAGATGAAAATAGCTTTTAATTATGCCCAGATTAGGCCCCGGGATAACCTTAATCTGCGGATGTCGTTCTGCATAATGTTCGGCTAATGCCAACGTATGATCATCCGAACCATCATCCCTGATTGTGATGATGATATTGCGGTATGTCTGCGCCAACAGACTGTCTAATTGCGATGTCAGATAGAGCGCTCCATTAAAGGTAGACAACAATATATTCACCATTGGTTGTAACTGCATGTTCAATCTTAGACCCCTTACCTGGCGTTCCGCACTGATCTCAGCTCATAACCCCTGCCCACCACACGAAGTATCACTATATCTGACATGTCCGCAAAAAGTGAATCTAGGGGGGGGACATTCCTCCGCAGGAGGAGTGTCCCCATACCGCCGCTCAAGTCGGTGAAACCATCCCCGTGGCCAGACGATGTCGCACACTCATGCGAAAAAACAATAACACGAGTAATACCATCCTTACTTACCTGCCCGGAGAATTGTTGCACCTGGGCCGGTACGCCACCCCTTACAATTCCGGTTTTCCATTAATTATCCCATTTTTTGCAAAAGATACAATAATAGCTTTTTAATAATTTCAAGTACGTAGTCGTCAGTGCCTTCATTGGCTTTTTCCCGTATAAAAGACTCACCGCTGCTATAACCTTGCAAAGCAAGGCGGCGGTCGAGAGCCAACCGCCCTGCGGTCGTCCTTTTCTCGGTAGTTTTACGCGAAAACAGGCAGGTTACGCTGTGGCCGCCAATCAGGTGTAACCGGCATCCGGTTATCGCCCCATTCATTTCGTTTATAACATCTGTAATATCGATAATAGCACAAACATTGACATAGCCGTCAGCGCCATCATTTTCCACTAATGGCTGACGCATCTTGAGCGGCACAAGCACCAGTTGCGCGCTAAGGGGTAGCGGAGCATTCTGGTTACATCCGAGGTATGTTGCGTAGTTCTGGCGCAGGCTGGTTAAATCTAAACTGTAGTATCTGACTGTTTTTTTCAAGATCGTAAGCAATCGGCGTTTGTCTTCCAGAATCTCACCCTGCCTGGTATAGATTCTGGTAGCATTTCCACCCTGGGTCCCGTAGCATGGTTCAAGTGCGACAATTGATGTGACGATTGTTTCAAAGTCAGTCATCTAAGCACCTCCTGCCTTATTATAAACAAACAGGAGTTTTATGTAAAGGGGGCTCTAAAAATTATTTTTTTTAGCCCAAACAATTGTCAGCGCATTTGAATGGGCACACGGGTGCCCCCTCTTGCCGGAAAGCTTATGACGCACGTCAGCCAAGTGTATAAATAGCCTGTAATCTTCCTGACCACCCCTTATCCCCACCCATACCCAATTTCAGCGAACAGCGGTTGGCTGGATGAGTTTACTCCTTCAAATAAGACTCATGATATTGAATGACCGGTTATAGCCGGTCAGTTTTTTTTCTTCTTCCTGGCGCCAGGTGAGGATCAGGTGGTCTGGCTCAGCCGCAGCTAATATTTCGGGTGAAACCATTTCATTTAAAAAACGCACCTGGACGCTGCTGAAAGCCAGATGCTGCTGCAAGATGGCACAGATTTCATCGGCGGGGCCGTAGAGGATTACTTCGACCAATTTACCACCTGAACTCTTCTCTTGCAAGAGGGCATCCACCACCTGGTTGACTTCCATAATTTGGTGGTAAGATTGGCGGATGTAGTTGTAGGTAAGACGCGCTTTTTCCTGCAACCCTCGCGGGGTTAAAATATAGCGCACGGTGCGGGGGTTCAGCTTTTCGATTTTAAGCAAGCCTTTACGGGCCATCTTTTTTAACAGCAAATTAACCGCCCCCAGGGAAAGACCGGTGCGGAACGCAATTTTGCGTTGCGAGGTTTGATTATCATGGTACAGATAGGTTAGCACCTCGTATTCTTTGGTCAACATGTAATCCTCCTTCCGCTTGCAATGATATCAGGCTTGGTTCTCGCTAATGTATACCCTTTCCCAAAGACAGTTCAACATATGAACGATACTACACCGAACGGGCACAATTGTCAAATATCAACCTGCTATTTCTAAGCATCTACCCACCATTTTAACATTACGGGTTGTACTAACCCGACTAGTCGGGTAGGTGCAACCCGTTCAATTCCAGGTCGGGTTGGCGCAATCCGACGTTCGGGTTACGCTGTGCCTTGATCTTTTTGCCGTAACCCGTACTTTGCATCCGGAACCTGAGCCCGGCTACAATGGCAATGTTTCACCAATACGGGGGGCAACCCCGCTTACGGAAAGGAGGTGGCAAATATGCCTATAACAGCAGTTCCTATTGTTACCCGTCTGCAGCTCAGGTTAACCGTTGGGGAAGATGCAAACTTAAACCCGATCTACCGCACTCGCTCTTTCTCCAACATTAAACCAGCTGTCGGCAACGAAGACCTGTATGCGCTGGCCCAGGAAATTGGCGGTCTGCAGGTGCATCCCCTAAGCGCTGTGCAAAGGGTGAATGAGTTCGAGTTGGAAGACGTGGTGTAAAGCATGAACATGCAAATCTTCA
>DATIKA010000119.1:0-2940 GCA_035478055.1 Candidatus Limnocylindrales bacterium
CACGAAAAAAGTAGCGATCTTGTGCACCCGGAAAAACTATCATTCATCACACAGAGCGGTGGGCTTGGTGGTATCATCTACCAAATGGTGCTTCAACTGTCGGTTGGTTTTAACTATTTTGTCAGTACCGGAAATGAAGCAGATGTCAGTTTCGCCGAAGTGCTGTACGATCTGGTTTGTCGGAACGAGGTAACGATTGTCGCCGGTTATATGGAGGGCTTGCAGGGTGACGGGTGCCTGTTTATTGAGGCCTGTCGCTATGCACTTCAAGAGCGTAAGCTGATTACTATGTTTAAGGCAGGACGTACGATCAGCGGTGCGGCGGCAGCAGCCTCACACACTGGCGCCCTGGTTGGTGAAGATGCTGTTTATGATGGAGTGTTTAAACAGTTTGGTGTCCCCAGGTCAGATGATGTCGAGCAAATGAATGCGCTGATCGCTCTTTATGCTGCCGGCCGCATGCCGAAAGGCAAGAAAATAGCAGTTATTACTATTTCAGGCGGAGGTGGAGTAGTTGTTGCCGACAAATGCCCTGAGTACGGTCTGGAAGTGGTACCTCTCAGCGACGCCACTCAGAACGGTTTGCGAGAGTTTTTCCCATCGTATGGCGCGGTTGGAAATCCTGTGGATTTAACCTCACAGCTGATGTTTGATACTACGCTTTTTCAGAAAGCTATTCGCCAGGTGATGCAGGATCCGGAAATAGATATCGGTGGCTTTTTTTATAACCTGGAGATGCCAGATCCGGCAGCGACCCAAAAAATTATTGAAGTTTATCGGGAAGTTGAAAAACCTTTGGTAATATTTACTTGGCCGACCGGTCAGGACTACGGTATTGAATCAAAAAAGGCTCTTGTAAAAGCCGGTGTCCCGGTTATTGAACACATACCGAGCGGCCTGTGGGCGATCAGCGCGTTGGCAGATTGGGTTCGAAAATCGGAAGAGCCGCAACACTACCCTGCGTACACTCCCGGAAAGGAGTTGGCTAAATCTCTGGAGATAGTCAATGGACAGTCTGCAGCTTCAGGTGGCGGTCTTACCGAATGGCGTTCCAAACGCATCCTTGAGGCATACGGAATTCCGGTAACCAGGGAAAAACTGGCATGTTCAAAAGAGGAAGCAGTTAAAGCTGCTGAAGAAATAGGTTACCCCGTTGTTTTGAAAATCATGGCATCAAATCTGTTGCATAAGACTGAAGCCGGTGGTGTGGTGTTAAATGTAGCCGACCGTGCAGGAGTGGAAAAAGCTTTTGGTGAAATAGTGGAGCGAGCCCGTAGTTATGATCCCGATGCGATTATAGATGGCGTCCTGATTCAGGAAATGTTAGAGCCAGGATTGGAGGTAATTATCGGTATCAAAAGAGATCCTGTATTCGGCCCGGCAATAATGTTTGGCCTTGGTGGGATCTTTGTAGAAGTATTGCGAGATGTGGCGATAAGAATTGCTCCGCTGCGGGAAAATGATGCCCGGACAATGATTGCTGATATTAAAGGAAAAGCTTTACTGGAAGGAGTGCGCGGTCAAAAACCGAGAGACATCGAAGCTCTTGTTTCTATATTGATGAAACTATCCCGGCTAGCAGTGGATATGGGCGACTTGATTACAGAAATGGACATCAACCCGCTTATCCTCTACGAAGAAGGAAAAGGCGCCGTAGCTGCAGATGCGCTGTTTGTGCTGAAACAGGGATAGCTGTCCAAAAAAAGATACCGGTGAACATAGTTGAGCCAACATTTACGTATGGGTGCGGCAAATCGTGCCCATTTTGTTGTTTTCCCCATAGTTAAGTGGCTTCGGTCGATTTTAGTGCCATCTGTCGGCCTTTACCTGGATAAGCGAAGTTCCCTCCTGAGGAAGGAATATCATAAAGAAATGAGTAACAATGATATGTTATAATCTAGTGGCTGGAGGTGGCAGCATGACAAATTTTAAGATGAAACCAGCTGATTATCTCGTCATCACTCTTGTAGCATGCTTCGGGTTAGCCGGCTTTTGGTTTAACTTGCAGCAGGGCAGAGGAGTGGAACGTAAATATGCTGTGATCTATGTGGAGAACATACGCATTGGGGAAATATCGCTTGCTTCCGGAGACAGTTTTAGATATACTTTTGAATTCGGAGGCAACTCGCCGGTACAGGCTACGCTGGAAGTAAGTGAAGGGCGGGTGCGTATGCTGCCATTGGGCGAAGATTTATGCCCGCGGGGCATCTGTGCACATACAGGTTGGATTGCCTATTCTTACGAAAGCATCGTTTGCCTGCCTAACCGGATTATGATTATTTTTTCTGACTCACCGGCATCAGACACCGATCTTGATGGCGTTACCCATTAGTAACACTTTACAGTTACCCTTTGTTGACAAAGAAAATAAAGGTTTATATAATTACCTTAGTTTTTTTGGAGGGTGAATAATGCATATTTACCTGCCGGAAGTGAAAATGAAAAAAGGAGAAGCAGCTGCTTACAATTTTGAGGGGAATATGGCCGATTGTTTTGGCGATTTTACTGTCCACGGGGAGTTTAAGTTATCGTTAAGCGCTGCTTATTGCGGCGATACGGTTGTGGTCAACGGAATTTTAGAGGCGATAACAGAAACTGATTGTTCTCGTTGCCTGGAGACTTTTCAGTATTTTTTCGAGACGGAATTTCAAGAGATGTTTAAAATTTTACCGGGACCCCCAGTTAGTTTTGATTCTACTGTGCTGGCTGTTGAAACAGCCAATTCACTGACTGTTGGCGGTGACTATCTGTATATCGACGAGTATATCCGTCAGCTTGTCATACTGGCTCAGGAATATAGTCCGGTTTGTATGCCGGAATGTAAAGGCATATGTGCTGACTGTGGTTCAGATTTGAACAAATCCATCTGCCAGTGCCGGAAAGACGATGAATTTGTTGACGTAAGGCTGCTCAAGCTTAAAGAATTGAGCTCCGAGGGGT
>DATIKA010000120.1:0-2623 GCA_035478055.1 Candidatus Limnocylindrales bacterium
CCCCACCCCTCAAATGCAAACATCAGAGGGATAAGTAATAAAAATAGTTGTGTTTTCATATTGATATGCTGTTGTTAAAGGTTTTGTAGTACGTATGAACAAATAATCTTACGCAAAATAACAAAACAAATCATTATAACATGTGATCTTAGAATTAAAAAAAGAAATTTATTCCAAAGATAATGCTCCAATCCTTCCGTTCGCAAGAGGTTCACATAAAAATCGCTACTTTCGCCCTGCAATGACAGCTATGATATATATCCATATTCCGTTTTGCCGGAAGAAATGCCACTATTGCAATTTCTTTTCGCTGGCAACAAAAAGAGGTACGGATGAAATTGCAGCAGCTATCTGCAACGAGGCCAAATCACGGAAAGAAGAGTTGCACGGGCAACCAGTGGGTTCGGTCTATTTTGGTGGCGGAACGCCCTCGCTTCTGCCCGAAAGGGAGATTGATAGAATGGTTGATGCCCTGAACTGCCATTTTACAATTCGCTCCGATGCAGAGATTACCATCGAGGCAAATCCTGAAGATATCCACAAGCCAAAACTAAAAGCCTGGAAAGCCGCAGGGATCAACAGGCTCAGCATTGGTATTCAGTCGTTTTTCGATGCTGACCTCCGCTACCTCCATCGCAGTCACAATGCCGGGGATGCCTTGAGGGCACTTGATATTGCTCTGGAATCGGGCTTTAATGCCATCTCGGCCGATCTGATCTATGGCATTCCCACCCTTACCCTGGAGAGGTGGTTGCAAAACCTCAATGAGATCGGCAGACGAAAACTTGATCATCTTTCGGCTTACGCTCTCACGGTTGAGCCAAACACCATTCTGCAATGGCGGATAGGCCGGCAGCAGGCGGCCACCCCCGATGAAACGGCTCAGGCAGAACAGTTTTTGGCGCTGAACAGGTGGTCGCACGAAGAGGGCTACCTTCACTACGAAATTTCGAACCTGTGCCTTCCGCAAATGGAAAGCCGCCACAACTCCGGCTACTGGAATGGGAATCACTATCTTGGGTTAGGACCATCGGCTCACTCCTATAACGGTAAAATACGGAAGTGGAATGTTGCACATCTGGCTGACTACATCGCACAGTCCAAAACCGGGCAATTTTATCCTCAATCCGAAACGCTGACAACAGCCAACCGCTATAACGAATATGTTATGACAGCCTTACGCACCAGCACAGGTATTAACCCGCAAAAGGTTGCAGCGCTGTTTGGCCAGCAATGGTTGCAGCACTTTTATAGCAATATAGAGAAATTTGTGGTTTGCGGCTGGGTGGAACAAGCGCCAGATTGCTACCGGCTTTCGGTAAAGGGGATGCTCTATGCCGATAGTATCGCATCAGACCTGTTCATAGATGTGCTGCACAAACACTAAATCGGGATTAAACAAAACAAAGCCCACAGTTTAACCATGGGCTATGTCAACCTCGTAGATTTAGGTTATAACGATTGGAAATCGTTTCCCTATTCTTCTTCTTTTTCTTCCAGCCTCTTGCGGGCACGGATGATCTTATACAATCCGTAGCCGGCGCCCATGGCCAACAGGATACCAAGTCCGCTGCCAACAGGTGCAGCGCCACCAGCTCCCTGGTCGCCAGACTGCCCTTGTACAGGCGGTTCAGGAGGTGTACTCTGGGCGTGAGCCTGTCCGGTGGTCATAAGAAATGCCGCGGTGAGCATGAAAGCTGCTATGATCGAAACAATATATCTTTTCATAATCGTATGGATTTTTTTTGGTTAGCGAATATAGACTTTCCTGTTTACAACACCGCTGTTGCCAGCAACCCTGACAATCAGCACTCCCGTTGAGACTGGTACACCAACGCGTTGAAGGCTGCCTCCTGTCAGCATTTGCCCTAGTACTAAACGTCCGGATAGATCGGTTAGCTGCAACCCATAACTGCCTTGTACCTGACTAAGGTCAACATACAGAAGTTGGCCGTCGCTCCAGATGCGGACAGGAAGCTCGTTGCGCTCAGCAATGCCTACTGCCTTAAAGCGGATCTCAAAACGGTCAGTGTCGGTGGTTTGACCCTCGAAAGTGTACTCAGGCAATTCATTCAGGTTCTGAATAGTGTTGGTTTTCAGATCTCGCAGATATACAGTAGCCCCTGCAAAGTACCCTGTAAGCTCTTCGAGCGAAAGGGTCATCGTTCCATTGGCTGGAACTACAACCGAAAGCGGGATTACAAGGTTCTCATCAAGTTGTGGAATTGTATTCAGCGCCAGCATAGTTTGATCATCTGTGCGGGTGTAGATCTGAGGCATCTGCGGGTTGAAGCTGAACAGTTTGAGGGCATCATTGCGGTCGCGGTTCGCATCCGAACCTTCCCCAATGGCTATGCGCACCTCATCCCAATAGCTGCCATGCGAAAGCTTCAGGGTAAGCATACATGGAAGTTCCTCATCGCCCTTAAGCCATAGCTGCGTGCTGTGTGCACGGTTGGCATTGGTTAGTCCAAGTGTTCAGCCTGCCGTAACCTTCACAAAAAATCCCTGGTGGGGCGCAATAAACGCCGAGGTGTTGCCAATGCCGGTTACTCCGTTGTGGAAAACATATCCGCCACCGCCACCGAAGGTGGGATCATAGATGTAGTAAAAGTTATCCTCG
>DATIKA010000121.1:0-1694 GCA_035478055.1 Candidatus Limnocylindrales bacterium
AGCAGGTTTACTGAGTAGCGCAACTCTGCCTGCTCCTGACTTTGCCGCCGCATCCACAACATTGAAACGTTTGCCTCGTCTTCCTCACCGCGAAAATCATTCAGATTAGAAAAGATATCTTTTTGGAATGAATGCAGATATTTTTGCACAGCCGGATATTGTTCATAGTATTCGATTAGTTCATTAAACAGGTGCCCTGTAGCACCCAGCGCTATTCTCTGGTCCAGTTCTTTGAGTTTTTCTTTGACCTCTTTTTCTGTTTTTTGCACACGCCGCATTATTTCCAGCGCTTTCAACTGGACATCTGTCGACTTCTTTTCGAATGCGTCTTTTTCCGCCTGATCGAGCTTGTCGTATTCTTCCTCGCTGACCTGTTCCCCTTCGAACAAAGGAACAGTTACAAAACCGGCGCTGGTTCTTTTAAGTGCAAACCCCTTATCAGATGCGACTTTGTTCAGCTCTTCCAAAAGTGCAGATCTGGCTTCCTGGAAGTCTTTAACATAGACTGCTTTCTGGCGTTCATAATCTTCACTGTCGAACACCTTCGGAATGGTCTGTTTAAGATCTTCCAGCAGTTCTGCAGTTTTTTGGCAAAAATCGGCCCCCATTCCGGCAGGCAGATTTAAGGCAATTGGTTCTCCCGGATGTTCAAAATTATAGACATAAAACCAATCGTCAGGCACGGGTTCCGTGGCTGCTATTTTTTTTATGATCGACTGTGCATAACTCGACTTGCCGGTGCCGGTAGAACCGGTCATAAATATATTGTAGCCAGGCCGCTTGATTCGTAACCCAAATTCGGTCGCTTTCACCGCCCGCGTCTGCCCGATCATCCCTTCCAGCGGTGGTACTTCCGCTGTAGTGTCAAAAACCATTTCATCAACATTGCAAGTAGATTTAAGTTCCTTCCAGGTTAGCTTTTCCCACGGCATCGAAGCCTCTCCCTTCTTTCTGGCCAAACGACAGTTCGGATCGGTACAAACAATTCTCCATCAGAAAACACATGCTGCATTTTGGCCGTCGGGCATGGCACAACGCTCGCCCATGAGCGATCAGTCTGTGGTGCGACGCACTCCACTCATGCTTTGGAACTATTTTTTTCAACTGTTCCTCAACCTGAATAACAGTTGCTCCGTCAGCCAGGCCAAGGCGTCTCGATACCCGAAACACATGCGTATCCACAGCCAGCGCAGGCTGTCCAAATGCGCTGCTGATAATTACATTTGCTGATTTACGGCCCACTCCAGGCAAAGTGATTAAATCTTCAAAGTGTTCGGGTACCTGTCCTCCGAATACATCAACGATCCGTTTACTCGCTTCCACTAAAAATCGGCTTTTATGGCGGAAAAGACCACCGTTTCTCAGATAATATTCCAGGTCGGCAGGTTCCTTCGCGGACATTTCAGCTGCGGAAGGAATAGCAGTAAACAGTTCGGCCGTAATGCGGTTAACCTGTTCGTCTGTAGTTTGCGCAGACAATACAACCGCCACAAGCAGCTGGAAAGGATTGGCGTACACCAAACCGGTCGCCGCCTGTGGATAATGCTTCGCTAATAGTTTTAATATTAAATGGGTGCGTTCTTTTCCTTGATCTTTATTGTTGCCGCTGAGCATACAACATTATAGATCGGCCGGGCTGAATGGTAAAGCCCAAATATTACACGATGATTCCATCCGCCTTCAGGGACAAAATA
>DATIKA010000122.1:0-5063 GCA_035478055.1 Candidatus Limnocylindrales bacterium
TGCAGGCGCTCTTCAGGCGTCATCCCCACCGCGCCTCCGGTTGACACCTGGATAATCAGACCACATTTTGCTTTAATCAATTCGATAGTCTCTTTAAAAATTTCCGCTGCTTGTGTCGGAGTTTCATCATTATTGCGAACGTGCAGATGCACCATTGCCGCACCAGCCTGGAAGCACTGCAATGCAGCCTCGGCAATCTCGGCAGGGGTAATTGGCAGGTTTGGGTTGTTAGCCCGGGTTACTTCCGCACCGGTTAAAGCAACGGTGATGATCAGCTTATCCACGTTTTTTTCTCGATTCCCGAAGTTCGTATTACTGTGGCCCACGCTGTAGTGCCTTGGGAACGACGCAGGTTCCACTGGCCCGTACCACCAGCAACGGCTTTGAATGCACATTGCAAGCCGATGGGCATTCCTTAATCTCCGCACGGGAAATAACCTTATATGCTTCGAACTGCATATGCCGTGATGTCGCTCCCACCTTATCGATCCAGCCCGTTATTTCCAGATAATCGCCTGCATAGACAGGTTGCTTGAATTCAATCATATCATAAGCAACAAAGAGCCCTTCATCACCGTCATGGCGAATAAGCAGTTCGGTAGCAACATCGCCAAAGAATTTGATGCACAGAGCTCCATCTACCAGGCCCCCTCCGTAATGAACATCTTTCTCGCTGATCCTTACCCGCAGCATCGCTTTTTCCATGTTACATTCCCTCCAGGTTTTGTTTATTTATACACGTCCACAGGCTGTTCGCAGTTTTACAGCCCAGCTGAACCAATACAACGTTTTTCCCGATCATGTATAGAGATCTTCAAAAATCTGACGCAGTTTCGGGCTCTCACGCATAATATGTAAAGAAATTAAGGCATGATCGCGAGTGTAGCCGTTACCGACGATCATTGTCACATCCTTGCCTACTCCTTCAGCGCCCAGAGCTGCAGCAGTAAAGCTAGTTGCCATACTGAAAAAGTATACCAGACCGCCATCGCGTGTTGCTAAAATAGAGGATAGCTCGGTGTTGGGAATATTCACACAGTTGATAGTCACATCGGCCAGGGATCCGCCGGTTACTTTTTCCACTTTCTTCATTACATCGAGAGCATCGGTGGCATCAGCTGTAATCACCACATCACAATAGCCGGTCGATTCAGCACGCTTTTTGCTGGTTTCCCGCGGGGCTATACCAATTACCTGTCCGGTAACACCGGCCCGTTTCCTGGCCTCGTGCAAGCATAGCAGGCCTGACTTACCCCCTGCCCCAATAATTACAACCCTGTCGCCCGGTTTAACCAACCTGGCCGTTTGAGCTGCCGCCCCGGCCACATCAAGCACGGCCAGCGAAAGGGTCTGCGGTAGATCGTCAGGCAAAACCGCATAGATGCCGCTTGAAAAAAGAATCGCTTTGCCCTCAATCTCAACCTGGTCAATCTCCTTATGGACGGCCTTGATCCGGTCAATCCGCAGGGGGGTCAACGAAAGCGAAACTAGCGTGGCCAGCCTCTGGTCAACTTTTAGCGGCGTCTTGCCGGCAAGCGCCGCGCCAATTTGCTCCACCTTGCCGATCAACATGCCTCCGGACCCGGTAACCGGATTATGAAGTTTGCCTCTGTCCCGCACAATTCCGGTTATAATCTTGGCAATGCGCGCTTCATCACCACCAGCCTCTTCTTCAATCTGCGTAAAACTAGCCGAGTCGATATTCAGGACTTCAACATCGATCAGCACTTCATTGTCGTAAATCTCCATAGCGGCATTTAACTTCCAGGCTGGTTGAGGAAGCAGCCCTATCGGCTCGACCACCCGGTGTGTTCCATACGGACAACCTTTGCGCATACTCCTCACCCTCCCTTAATCTATCAGAAACGGTTTCGCTCGACAGCAATATTGATCAACTGCGTCATTTTGTCCTGCGGCGTGGCTACGATTGTATCTCTTTGCACCATCTGCAGCGCGTCACCGGGACAGGTCGAAACGCAGACACCACAACCGATACATAGCTCTTTATTGATAGACGGCTCTTCTGCCGATGATGCTTTCAAAGCATTGATGTGGCAAATATTAACACATGCATCGCAGCTAAGGCACGCTGCAGCATCAATCTCCGGAACAAAGCCGCTAGGCTGAATGGCATGCACCCCATAGTTTTTAACTGCCTGCAACGGCCCACAACAGCAGCCGCAGCAGTGGCATAGATAAGCCGGCTCATTAATGACATTGTCACAATTCAGGACTAACCCCAGTTTGTAGCTGCGATCGAGGTTGCGCAGCAGTTCATCCACCGAGGCTTTTCGGCCAAACCCGTGCCGTATGAGCCATTCTGCCGGCCGCCCAAGCGATGTGCAGATATCCTCCATCGGGTAACGGCACTGCTGGCCTAGATGGCTCGCTTTGTGACGACAAGCGCAAATTGAAAGGGCGCCGCCTCCAGATTCACGAATAACCGCCGATGCCTTTTCATAGCTGAATACTTCCGTATGGATAAGAGCAGGAATATATTGTTCGTAGACCAGTGATCGAAACATACTCGTTTCCGTACCAAATATTTCCTTGACCACGTCAACATCTTTAAAATATTTTTCGAAAAGCTCTGCAAGCTTTGCGGTATTAGCATTGCCGGCACGCATAAGGCTATACTCAAAGAAGCCTACGACCATCGGCGAAAGCATATAGTAAATTGTTCCCTTGCGGGGAATATCAACTACCAGCCCCTTTTCGGCCATGCCATCCAATAATACAGCCAGTCCTTTTTCCGGCAGCCCGGTCAATTCCCTGATTTCAGCAAACGGCCGGGGCCTTACCGGAAATTTACTGCCTACCACCGCTTCATCTTCCGTATAAAGCATCTTTAGGATGGCCATCAGTGTTTCATTAACTATTGCTCCGACAGGAAACCTGCTCAATCGTCCTGCAAGAGCCTCATAGGCCTGCTCTTTTCCGCCCGCTAAATGTCCCATACCTTAACCTCCGATATTATGATATTCTTTAGTTTGTTAGTAGAAAATCACACGGCCTGACTAATGCTGCTCCACTGCCTGTTACTGCATTATTCGCCGCGTGAATAATATTTCCTTTACCAGAGAAGAACGTTTCCAATACAGGTATGATTTCTTTAAGCTATAACGAATTACTTATCTGAACTAACCTATGTTTGCATGTATCATACAGATTAAAGAGATCGGCGGGATGGATACAGTGTCAAAACTTACAGAACTACTGCAGCAATGGAAGAATGACCCAGCATTTATGAGTAATATAACCAGGTGGGAAATAATGGCGGCAACGGATGGTTCTTTCCGGGACTTTCCGAGTTGCTTGGATTCAAGGCTGATTGAAGCATTGAAGGGCCGTGGCATTGAAAAGCTCTACAAACATCAGGCAGCGGCTATCGAGTCTGTGGAACAGGGCAACCACACGGTAGTGGTGACACCAACTGCTTCAGGAAAAACACTCTGCTACAATCTTCCGGTGGTAAGCGCTTTGATCAAGGACCCGGCCAGCCGTGCTCTTTATCTCTTCCCGACCAAAGCACTTTCGCAGGATCAGGTAATAGAACTGCGCGAACTGACCGGCGCCCTGGGCACAACCCTGAACTGCCATACTTACGACGGCGATACCGAACCAGGTCTGCGCCAGGGTATTCGCCGCAACGGCCACATCGTGGTCACCAATCCGGACATGCTCCATTCAGCCATTTTGCCCCACCACACCAAGTGGTTGCAACTTTTTCAAAACCTTAAATTTATCGTCATAGACGAGATGCATCAGTACCGCGGTGTCTTTGGCAGCCACGTAGCCAATGTTATTCGCAGACTTAAACGCATCTGCAACTTTTATGGTTCAAACCCAATGTTTATTCTCTGCTCCGCTACTATCGCCAACCCCGGACAACTGGCAAGGCTGCTGATTGAAGAGCCTCTAAAAGTAATTGCTGAAAATGGCGCACCGCTGACAGAAAAACATTTTATTTTCTATAATCCGCCGATGATCAACCCCGAGCTTGGGTTGCGACGCAGTTCATTGCTTGAAACAAAACATATCGCAGCAGAACTGATCAGGCGCAATGTGCAAACAATTATTTTCACCCGCAGCCGTCTCAGCGTGGAAGTGCTTTTGACCTACTTGCGGCAGGGTTTGAAAGTAAAACCTGGTGAAGACAGCAGCATCAAGGGCTATCGTGGTGGATACTTACCCCGTGAGCGGCGCGCTATCGAAGAAGGATTACGCCAGGGTACCGTAAAAGGGGTGGTCAGCACCAACGCCCTCGAATTGGGCATCGATATCGGCCGTTTAGATGCCTGTCTGATGACCGGCTACCCGGGAAGCATTGCCAGCACCTGGCAACAAGCCGGACGCTCCGGGCGGCGTAGCGGTATTTCGCTGGCGATGCTTATCGCCAACAGCGAACCGCTGAACCAATTTATTGCTGCCAACCCCGATTACTTCTTCGGCCGCAATCCGGAACGAGCCCTGGCTGACCCTGACAACCTTATTATTTTAACCAACCACGTCCGCTGTGCCGCTTTTGAGCTGCCTTTTGGAGAGAATGAGCGGTTCGGCAGCGCAGATATTGCCGAAGTGTTAGCTTTTCTTGAAGAAGAAGAGGTGCTCTATTTAAACGAGGGTCGCTACCATTGGATGGAGAACACCTACCCGGCAGAAGAGATCAGCCTGCGCAGCGCCACCCGAGAAAATGTAGTCATAATCGATATCACTATGCCACAACCGCGGGTAATAGGCGAGGTGGATCGTTTCAGCGCCCCGATGCTTGTTCATAAAGAAGCAATATACATCCACGGAGGACGACAATTCCAGGTGGAGAAACTTGATTTCATCGAAAAAAAAGCGTATGTCCGACAGGTGGATGTTAACTATTTTACCGATGCCAATCTCTCCGTGGACCTTAAAGTGCTTGATGTTATAAAAGAAGAGCTCGGCATTGTAAACCGGACTTGCGGCGAAGTGCGCGTCAATGCGCTCGTTTCCATGTTCAAGAAAATCCGCTTCAATACTCATGAAAATCTCGGAGCAGGGCCTGTCGATCTACCGGAAACAGAGATGCA
>DATIKA010000123.1:0-11863 GCA_035478055.1 Candidatus Limnocylindrales bacterium
CCCAGCCAACCCGTTGCACCCCCAGGACAGCTTGCCCTTTGATGCGGTAAACCTCAAGCATCTGCTTGATACATGGCACCTGCGCATAGACAATGTCATCACCAAGCAATACAGCAAAAGGTTCGTTGCCAACAAACTTGCGCGCACAGTAAACTGCGTGTCCCAGCCCGAGAGGTTCTATTTGCCTGATGTAAAATATATTTGCCAATTTGCTTAGCTGCTGAATTTTCTCTAATTCATCATCTTTACCCTTTTTCATAAGTGCTATTTCCAGCTCAACGCTCTTGTCAAAATGATCTTCAATTGCCCGCTTATTGCGGCCGGTCACGATCAATATATCTTCAATACCGGCCTGCACAGCCTCCTCTATCACATACTGTATGGTCGGTTTATCTACAATAGGCAGCATCTCTTTAGGTACAGCCTTCGTTGCCGGCAGGAAACGGGTTCCCAAACCGGCCGCCGGTATAACTGCCTTGGTTATTTTCATCAGTTTATAACACCACTCCTGAGTAGTTTAGCTGACACCCCTTAGGAATTTCTATTTTGGTTTGTCAGATGGTTGTATATATTCTACAAACCAAAAAATTACCCTCTCCGGAGTACAAAAAAGCCAATTAAATTCCCGGAGAGGGCTGCTTCTGCTTACTATTGCACTGCGTCGGTGCCGGATGCTTTTTCTTGTTTCACCTTGCGGATAATTTCTGTAAGGTATTTCAGCCTCGCCATGCCTGTATCACGAAGGGTAATAGAAGCGTCTACGTGGCCAATCTTTCCACAAAGGGCGACTGTATAACATTCGGTGCCCTGGTCAATGATTTTCAAAGCCACATCAGCATAGAGGCATTCCACACCGTAGAAAACCGCGACGTCATACTTCTCATGCGCAATAACCAGATCGCCATGATAAGGGTTGATTTCAACTGCTGTTCTTGCCACCGGATACTGAGGGCGCAAATCAAATATTGGGCGTATCTCAGCTCCCATCGCTTCGGCTAACTCACGTAAAACTTTAGCCTTTTCCGGTGCACCGTCTTCCCAGGACCATAACACGATACGCCCCGGCACTACCATGACCGGTTTCTTTGCCCCGAGTACTTTTTCGGCAATTTTTATCAGGGCTTCCTCCAGTGGAATCATATCACCCTCTACCAGGGCCATCTCCTTTTCAGGATGCGCTGCCTGGGAGATTGGCTCTGGTCCGACCATCCAGCGATAGTCTTCTCTCGTAATCTCCGTCATCATTTTTCACCCGCCTTTTATATTTTCAAATTTTTTCGATGTTCACCGGGCAAACTTTGACCTCTGAAGCAACAGACATACTGCACACTGCAGGGTTTGTGAGGACATTGGCTGCCGCTTCGGCAAAATGGAAACTCATACTAACCAACCCTTCAGGAACAATATCAGTTAACTCAATGCGAGTTGTGATAGAACCGCGCACCGATGAGACTTTGACGGTATCACCACTGCATACGCCAACTTTATAAGCATCCAGGGGGTTAATCTGCAGCAGCTCTTCTCCAGCCAGATCGTTTAAACCCTGCACCCTTCCAGTCATACTCCTGGAGTGATACTGATACAATTTACGTGCCGTAGTCAAAATAAGCGGATATTCCTCGTTTGCTTTTTCCGTAGCCAAGGGGCGATAATCAACAGTGGAAAATTGACCGATCCCGCGGGCAAATCGATCATCTTCTCCACGCCACGATTTCCGGTGCATCACTGGAGTGCCGGGATGTTCTTCCGTGGGACAGGGCCATTGCAACCCTTGCTTTTCCAAACGTTCGTAACTCATCCCACCGAAATAGTGCGGGGTTAGCTGCCTTACCTCATCCCATATTTCTTCCACGGAGTGGTGCTTCCAGGGAAGGCTGAGTTTTTCTGCCAACTCCTGGATTATTTCCCAATCAGGCTTGCTCTGCCCAACAGGTTGAATGGCGCGCCTTATACGCTGCACCCGTCGCTCTGTGTTAATAAAGGTCCCATCTTTCTCGGCAAAGGTAGTTGCAGGCAAGATAACATCCGCCAGTTCAGCAGTTTCTGTAAGGAAAATATCCTGCACAACAAGAAATTCCAAAGATTCCAGGGCTTTTCGCACATGCTGAGCATCAGGTGAAGTCAGTACAGGGTTTTCCCCCATAATGTAAAGAGCGTTACACCACCGGCGAGGGTTAGGATGAAACATTTCGTTGATCGTCCGCCCCGGGACATCAGACAGTTCGACTCCCCAGGCTTGGGAAAATTTAGCACGAATTACATCGCTTACTTTGGAAGCCGGCACAGCCTGAGGGGTCTTACCGTAAAAATCAAATTCGAGCGCGGTCAAAAGCTCTCCTTCTTCCTCCGGTGTGCAAGGTACCAGTTTTGATGATGGGTCCATGCCCCGGACACGCTGCCAGTAGGTAGAGCCGTCACTGTGCAATGGTTGGTACCCAGGCAGGACATGGGGCAAACAACCCATGTCACAGGCTCCCTGAACGTTATTCTGCCCCCGCAGGGGATTAACGCCTGCGTAAGGTTTACCGAGGTTACCGGTGACCAAAGACAGATTAGTCAGAGCAAGGACATTTTCAGTGCCACATGTATGCTGCGTAACCCCCATGCAATAGAATATCCCGGCATTATCGGCTTTGGCAAAAAGACGGGCGGCACGAACAATGTCTGCCTCCGGTACTCCGGTAATAACAGAGACATACGCAGGTGTATATTTAGCCATGATGAATTCGTATAAGTTGTCATAGCCGTTGGTCCGCCGATCAATAAAATCTTTATCGACAAGCCCTTCCTGCATAATCACATACATCAGGCCGTTTAATAACGCGACATCAGTGCCGGGTTTTAACTGCAAATGGACATCCGCAGTTTCAGCAAATGGTATGCGGCGAGAATCAGCAACAATCAACTTGGCCCCTTTTCTGACGGCTTTACGCATGCGGTAGCCGATCACCGGGTGGTTGTCGGTGGGGTTTGACCCGATTATAAAGATAGCATCACAGTTCTCAATATCCGCAACAGGATTTGTCATCGCCCCGCTGCCTAAGGTTGTGGCCAGACCGACCACAGTAGGAGCGTGTCAGAGGCGGGCACAATGGTCCACACTGTTAGTCCCTAAAGAACGCAGCAATTTTTGGAACATGTAATTGTCTTCGTTGGTAACTCGTGCCGAACTCAGGCCCCCCAGTGCTTCCGGACCATACTTTTCCTGTATTTCTTTAAATTTGCTGGCTACCAGGTCAAGGGCCTCCTCCCAGGAAGCTTCTTCGAATTGACCGTTGCGTTTAATCAGAGGTGTTTTCAGGCGGTCGGGGTGATTGATAAAATTATAGCCAAAGCGCCCCTTAACGCAGAGTTGGCCATTATTGACAAGGCTCTCCTGATCACCGTGCACTGATACAACACGGTTTCCACGAACACCCAAATAAATACCGCAACCGACACCGCAGTAAGCACATACTGACTTGACCTCATAAGACGGTCGCTCATTGGCCTTACGGGCCAATGCGCCGGTTGGGCAACGCTCAACACACTCACCACAAGACTCGCACTTTGATTCGGTCAGCGGAAGGCTGCCCAGGGCGCTTACCCGGGTATAGTTGCCCCTGTGGCTAAAGTCAATGGCTGCCACACCATTTATCTCCTGACAAGTGCGAACACAAATGCCACAGAGGATGCAGCGGGTGTGATCCATCGCGAAAAAGGGGTTGGAATTATCGGTGGGAATTTCATTGACCGAACGTCTCAGTTTGTAGAGGCGCTCCTCAGTAATTCCCACATAATTGGATACTTCTTGCAGAGCGCAGGAATTATTGCGTGGGCAAGACTGACAGTCAGGATTATGACTCGCTAAAATCATCTCCACTGTCACCCGTCTCACCACAGCCACTTCCGGTGTATCGGTAAGAACAACCATGCCCTCTTCGACAAAGACCCGGCACGCGGTAACCATTTTGCCGTTTATATCAACGATACAAACACGACAGCCACCAAAAGTAGATAAATCGGGATGGAAACAAAGAGTCGGTATATATATGCCGGCGGCAGTGGCAGCTTCCAGTAGGGTAGAGCCTTCGGCCGCCTTTACTTTTTTCCCATCAATCACTATTTCGAACATTAGTTCACCCCTTCCAAAATCTTGGTTTTAGAGTCCCCGGTTAGCTTTATTATGGCATTGACCTTTACCGGACAAGATTCCAGGCAGATGCCACACTTGATACACTTATCCTGTTCAATCACATGAGCTATCTTCTTATCGCCGGTTATTGCCAGTGTAGGGCATTCTTTCAGGCAGCGCCCACAAGCCGTACATTTCTCGGGGTCAATCCAGTAAATAATTAATTCCTTGCATTGCAAGGCAGGACAGCTTTTATGGTTAATATGTGCCTCATATTCCGAACGGAAATAACGCAGTGTACTCAATGCCGGATTAGGCGCCGATTGCCCAAGGCCACAGATCGAGCCGGCTATGATAGACCGGCCAAGTTCCTCAAGTAAAGCAAGATCTTCCTGTCGACCGCGTCCATGTGTAATATCATTCAGAATCTTCAGCATTTGGTCGGTACCGGCTCGACAAGGAGCGCACTGTCCACAAGACTCATCAACAGTAAACTCCAGAAAATACCTGGCGATATCGACCATGCAAGAGCTATCATCCATCACTACCATGCCGCCAGAACCCATCATGGTACCAGCATTTAACAGGGAATCGAAATCGACCTCCAGATTAAGCAGATCTGCCGGTAGACACCCTCCTGAAGGACCGCCGGTCTGAACAGCTTTAAAGGTTCTGTTATTTAATACTCCTCCGCCGATTTCGTAAATAATTTTATCCAATTGTATGCCCATGGGAACTTCGATCAGCCCGCTGCGAACAATGTTACCGGCCAGAGCAAAAACAGCTGTTCCGGAACACTTTTCCGAACCGATCGAAGCAAACCACTCTGCACCTTTGTTGATGATCTGCGGCGCAATGGCAAATGTTTTGACATTGTTAAGCAATGTTGGCTTCCCCCACAAACCCTCCTCGGTTGTGCGCGGTCGGGGAAGTGGCTTGGGCATACCGCGGAATCCTTCAATAGAACGCACCAAAGCGGTTGATTCGCCACAAACAAAAGCTCCGGCACCCTGAAAAATTTCCAGGTCAAAACTAAAGTTACTTCCCAGAATATTTTCTCCCAAAAGATTTCTGCTTTTCGCCTGAGCAATAGCATCCTTCAAGCGGGTTATTGCCAGTGGATATTCAGCCCTGACATAGATAAATCCCTTGGATGCTCCGATGGTATAAGCAGCTATGAGCATCCCTTCCAGAAGGGCATGGGGATCGCCTTCTAAAACCGATCGATCCATAAATGCTCCGGGGTCGCCTTCGTCAGCGTTACAGATTACATATTTTTGGTCGCTCGCGACGCGCAAACAAGATTCCCATTTTTTACCGGTTGGGAAACCAGCGCCCCCTCTTCCTCGAAGGCCTGATTTCTTGATTATATCTAAAATTTCGCTTTGCGATTTTGACATGCACTTAACCAGCCCGAGGTAACCATCCTGTGCAATATACTCGTCAATATTGCCCGGATCAATTATGCCACAGTTTTTTAAAACAACTCTTTGCTGACTGCTAAAGACAGGCAGTTCAGTCAATAATGGAATCCCCTGCACTTCTAAATCGCCGAAAACTCCCAAAGCAAGATCTACCCGGGGGTTGTCATTTAAAAGATAGTCGTCTATCAATGCAACTGCTTTTTCGGGAGTAACGTTCTTGTAACTAATCCTTGGCCTACCCGATTTGATGATATCAACCAACACTTCCGCGTAGCACATTCCAATACAACCAACTTGTCGGACTGAGGCGGTAATGTTTTTTTCAAGCAATCTGCCCTCAATAGCCTTGATTACTTCAAGAGCTCCTGCAGCACAACCACAAGTAGCAGTACCGACTATAATCTGAGGAATGCTGCTTTGCTGTAGTTCTTCCCAATATTTTTTAGCCTTGGTATGGGTGGCACTAAATTTTTCATTCATATTTTCCAATCACATCCTTTACCGTTCTGGTCTCGATGCGTCCATGGACATCATCATTAATCATCACTACCGGTGCAAGGGCACATGAACCTACACAAGCAACACGTTCCAGGCTAAACTTGTAATCAGCAGTTGTTTCTCCGCTGGAGACTCCCAATTCTCGCTCGATGGTTTCAAGTACCGAAAGTCCACCCCTGACGTGACAAGCGGTTCCGCAACATATCTTGATCAAGTTCCTCCCCCGTCGGGTAAAATAAAATTGAGCATAAAAAGTGGCGACCCCATAAACCTGACTTTCGGGAATGGATAGAAAACCGGCGATCTCTTTCATAGCTTCCGGCGGCAGATAGCCCACAGCATCCTGGACAGACTGAAGTATGGGAATAAGCTCATACCGTGTCCCGGCAAATCCGGAGAATGCTTCACTCAGATCAATTCTGCTATTATCTACGCACATAATCTTCCTCCTATTCGTTTTATCTTTACAGCCAGCTTGACTGACAACAGAAAAAATTCATGGGCCCGTAGCCGTCTAAGTAATCAGCTCACTGGCTGTTTTGCAACCACTTTAAAACCCAACAACCTGATTTCCCACTTTACCAAGTTAAAAAATTAACATGCGTCGCTGTTAGTTCTCTGTTATTCTTTTAAAATCCTGCAACCGTTTATGTTAATCGTAAAAATCCTGACAAAATTAAATTTCCAGGTCCAAACCTCTCAAGCGAATTATGGCAATTGAACCATTTAAACAGTCTGGGTTTTTCGAAAAGGGTAATCCGGTTGTGTTATCCTTCCCAACCCGATCTGGCAAAACAACATCTTAACTGCGAACAGTCTACCCGAAGGCTCAAATACATGTCAAGTATAGCTAAATTATTTCAATATTTAAGTATGACGACTCAATCGCCACCCATGATGATGCTAGCAAAACCCAACAGTTCATACCTGGTGATCACCAGGTTCCGCTTTCTTACCAACACCGCATTAACCTCTCCACAGTTCCCACTCTGAAACCATATTGCAGAAATCTCACGTGGTTTCGCTATGAAACTCTTATAAAATTCATACAAATTGAGTTTTCCACGTTCAGCGGTTATAATTATTGAACAGGCCATGCCGAATGATGCCACAACCCATCACATGGCATACCAGGAGAAATGAGCAAAGGGGTCAGGGCCGTGAATAGTCTGGAAGAGAAACTTGATTTACTAAAAAATATTATTGCCGGTTACGGCGGAGTGATTGTAGCTTATTCAGGCGGGGTTGACAGCACTTACCTGGCCAAGGTAGCCAGTGATGTGCTCGGAGAAAATTCGCTGGCAGTCACTGCTAGTTCAGAAACCTACCCGCGGCACGAGGTGGATTACGCCCGTGAACTGGCCCACAGTCTGGGTCTGCGCCACCAAATTATTTATACTGAAGAGCTCGATAATAAGCATTTTGCTGCAAACCCACCGGAACGTTGCTATATCTGCAAAAATGAACTTTTTGGCAAATTGGTTGCACTGGCGAAACAACATAATCTACCATATGTAATCGATGGATCTAATTGCGATGACCTGTCTGATTTTCGACCAGGAGCCCGCGCCGGCAGAGAACTGGGTATAAAAAGCCCACTGCAGGAAACTGGTTTTACCAAAGAAGATATTCGTCAGTTATCCAAAACTATGGGCCTGCCAACCTGGAACAAGCCTTCTTTTGCCTGTCTGTCTTCACGCTTTCCATACGGAGAACAAATTACCAGAGAAAAACTGATCATGGTAAGCAATGCCGAAGATTACTTGCGATCGCTCGGTGTGAAACAGCTTCGCGTCAGGCACCACGACAAGCTGGCTCGTATTGAGTTAGCGGTGGAAGATTTCAATAAGATCCTCGACGTCAATGCCGATATTGTCCAAGTTTTTAAAAAGATCGGCTATAAATATATTACATTGGATCTACACGGCTACCGCACCGGGAGCATGAACGAAGTGCTTGAGAGCGATATCATTGAAAAAGAACGACCATACCAGCCAAAGGATATTATAAATATTGTTTCGAAAGGCGGAGACTGAATGTTAAGCACAAACAAAGTCCTACTGGAGATTGAAAACTGCATCGCTACTGTCACTCTGAACCGTCCTGAAAAATCTAACGCCTTTGATGGTGATGTTTGGCAGGGGTTGGAAGAGGCAGCTTCAGCAATCAAACACAATCCCATGGTTAAAGCAGTTATTGTCACGGGGGCGGGCCGCGCTTTTTGCAGTGGGCTGGATATCAAAACTGCAATGGCTGAAGGGATATCTCTAGACGACCACATGCTGCGAGAAGGACACGAGGCTCTGCATTATTTAAGTAGTGTTTTTACTATGTACGAAAATTTACCGGTTCCTGTTATTGCAGCAATCAACGGCGGGTGCATTGGCCTGGGCATGGAACTTGCCCTGGCCTGTGATATAAGGATTGCTTCCGAAGAAGCCATATTCTCGATACCGGAAGTAGTTTTTGGGCTAATACCCGACTGCGGTGGAACTCAGCGGCTGCCTCGCCTGATGAACCCCGGCATGGCCAAAGAGCTGGTGCTCACCGGACGTCGGATCAATGCCTCCGAAGCATTGCGTATCGGGTTGGTAAATCACCTTTACCCGAAAGAACAACTCGCAAATGAAGCTGTGAAAATAGCAAACGAAATCATCGTACACTCACCGGCAGCTATACAGGCTTCAAAGCTTGCCCTTAATGCCGCCATGAACACAACGCTGGATATGGGGCTACGTTACGAAACTGCCGCTGCATTAAGTGTATTGGGTGAAAAAGTTAAAACCATGATCAAGCACAACAATAAGTAAAACGGTGATAATCAGCAGACTTTAGTATTCGCTTTTATGGTTACAAAATTATACTATTCGTTAAGCATCTTTTTGTCGCCAGTAACGAGGAAGATTACTTCTTCGGCGATATTGGTAGCATGATCGGCAATCCGTTCCAGCCAGCGGCTAACAAACAGCAGCAGGGTAGCCTGGGTGATGGTACGTGGGTTTTCCATCATAATCGTCAGCAACTCCCGAAAAATTTGCCCGAATAGTTTGTCCACTTCATCATCATCTAAACCCACGGCTGTAGCAAGCTCTACGTCTTCACGAACATAGGCATCCAGAGATTGTTTAACCATTTTTTGGCTGAGCAAAGCCATGCGCGGAATATCGACTAACGGTTTGATCAAAGGTTGATTGGCAATGCGCAAAGTAATTTTGGAAATATCGGTGGCATAATCGGCCATTCGTTCCAGATCGCTGATCATTTTAAAAAGTGTGGCCACACGACGCAAATCCTTTGCCATAGGCTGCTGTGTAGCAATAATCTCGAGACATTTGTCTTCTATTTCCAGTTCCAGTTTATCAATAGCGTCATCGCCGGCAATAACTGCTTTAGCCAATTCCATATCCTGAGTTTTTAACGCCTGAATCGAACGGGCGATTGCTTCTTCCACCAAGCTGCCCATTTCCTGCAGTTTATCCTGCAGCCAACCCATTTTCTCTTCGAAAACTACTTTTCGATCACTCCAAGCTGAACTAACCATGCATGATTCTGCCTCCTGTCAAGATAACTAGCCAAATCGGCCGGTGATGTAATCTTCAGTGCGTTGGTCGCGAGGGTTGGTAAAAATATTGGAAGTTTTCCCCCACTCGATTATCTCGCCCTGTAAAAAAAATCCTGTTTTATCAGATATTCGCGCTGCCTGCTGCATATTATGGGTAACAATAATAATCGTATAGTCCCTGCAAAGTTCCCTGATCAGGTCTTCGATGCGCTGGGTAGCAATCGGATCGATAGCCGATGTTGGTTCATCCATCAAAAGAATTTTCGGATGTACTGCCAAAACACGAGCGATACAGAGTCGCTGCTGCTGACCTCCGGAAAGCGAGAGCGCAGGCCCATGCAAACGGTCCTTGACCTCTTCCCACAGGGCACTGTCTTGCAAGCTTTTCTCCACAATTTCCTTGATCAAACCCTTTTGTTTAATGCCGTGTATACGCGGTCCGTACGCCACATTATCAAAAATACTTTTGGGAAAAGGGTTCGGCTGCTGAAAAACCATACCAACCTGCTTGCGCAGTGCTACTACATCCTGGGCAGAGTCATAAATGTTCTCTCCGCGAACCATAACTTTCCCCTCCAACCGAGTATTCGGAATAAGATCGTTCATGCGGTTTAAAATCCGCAAAAAAGTCGTTTTGCCGCAACCCGATGGCCCGATTAATGCAGTGATCCCTTTTTCTTTAATTTTCACATTAATATCAAACAAAGCCTGTTTAGGTCCGTAATAGAAGTTTAAATGCTCAACCCTGACTTCAGATGAACTATTCGCAAGCGCAGGTTCTTTAGATACGACGACATCATTTTGCAGTTCTGGATTACCTAGAGAGTAACGAGACTGTTCGGTTATCTTATGCATCATTTATACCGGGCTTTGATATCTCAAAAATGCCCTCTAACTCCCCTTCCCGTCTTTAGCTCTTTCGACCCACGCGGCATAACAACCAGCGCTTCTCCAAATTTTAAACAGAGGCTGATTTTATCACCTTGAGCTCTTGGTGTAATAACTTGCCACTCCCCGGATAGAAAGACTTAAGATCAAGGTTATGATAATCAGCACCGAAGCAATGCCAAAGGTCATTTCCAAAGAAATTGCCTCTATAGCCATTACGTATAAATGGAAGGACATGGGTCTGCCTCCATCAAATAAAGTTAATGGTAAATTTATCGCCGTGCCAACGGTGAGCATTATAGCTGCTGTCTCACCTATAATTCTCCCCATCCCTAAAATTACTCCGGTAAGTATGCCTGGGGCAGCGCTTTTTAATACTACTCCGCTGATAGTTTGCCATTTGGTCGCCCCCAAAGCTAAGCTTCCTTCCCGATAAGTATAGGGTACTGCTCTAATCGATTCCTCGGTGCTTCTTATAATGATCGGCAAGTTTACGCAGGCAACCGTTAATCCTCCAGCAAGAACAGACATTCCTAGCCCGAAGAAAATAACGAATACCGCCGAGCCAAATAGTCCCATTACGATGGAGGGCACGCCCGCTAAAAACTCAACACCAAGACGAATTGCCCTGGCAATAAAACTGTCACTTGTATACTCAGCCAAATATATGGCGCCACCGACACCAACAGGTGTCGCAACTGCCAATCCAATTGCTACGAGCCAAAGGGAAGAAACTATAGTCGAAAATATTCCTCCGCCCAATCTTAATCCCCATACCGGATCACGATACCAATAGGGAGATTCGAATAAAAACTCAAAGCTAATCATCCTTAACCCGTCTCTTAATATATAGCCAACAATTAAAAATAATATAGCCAGTACGCTAAAACCAGAAGTCCATAAAATGAACCTGGCAATCCTATCTGAACTGCGAGCGGAAATCAATGCCTGATCTCCTTTCTGATTATGTTCGTAATTAAAACCAAAGACATAATCACGACAAACAACACAATACCAACCGCAAACAGAGCCTGCCGATGAGGTCCATGAGCATAAGCCATTTCTAACCCAATAGTGGCTGTAAGTGCCCTTACCGGATCCAGGATCGACTGCGGGATTATAGGAGCATTACCCAATACCATTATTACCGCCATTGTCTCTCCCAGAGCGCGGGCCATTCCTAAAATTGCTCCGGCAATAATCCCCGTACGAGCTGACGGTAATATAATATTTTTTATCGTCTGCCAATGAGTTGCTCCGATAGCCAAGGATGCTTCTTTATAGCTTTTGGGTATGGAGCGAATGGAATCTTCCGAAATGGTAATGATCGTTGGGAGTATCATTATGGCCAAGACCAGGGAACCTGCCAACATACTG
>DATIKA010000124.1:0-5675 GCA_035478055.1 Candidatus Limnocylindrales bacterium
GTCCCCTTGTCTTTTTCCCAAACGGGACAAGACAGGAGAAACGTCCCCTTGTCTCCCAAACAGGGCAGGGCAGGACAGGAGAAACGTCCCCTTGTCTTTCGGAGGTGTTTGCCGCATGGGCAAGATAATAACGGTTGAGCAGAACAAGAAGTTTGCATTGTTACGTTTGCAAACCGAACCTTTCGGGACAAATGTATACCTGGTAATTTGTCGCGAGACCGGTGAAAGTGTGGTGATCGATGCTCCAGGCGATACGGCCGCTATCCTGGAACAACTTAGGAATACCAAGCCGCGTTTTATCCTGCTTACCCACGGGCATATGGACCACACTGTTGTTCTTGAAGAGCTTCGCACCGCCCTGAAAGTACCCCTGGCGGCCCATGAGGCAGACTCTGCCATGATGCCGCTAGTGCCGGATATGCTGCTTCAGGGCGGCGAATTGGTACAGTGCGGTAACAGCAGGTTGGAGGTTATGCATACCCCGGGGCATACACCAGGTAGTCTTTGTTTCCGGGTCGGTAGCTTATTGTTGTCAGGGGATACCATCTTTCCCGGTGGACCGGGCAAAACCTGGTCACCGGCTGGCTTCAAAAACATTATAAGCTCGATTACCGAAAAAATATTTGCGCTGCCGGATGATACATTAATTTTACCGGGACATGGAGAATCTACCAATGTCAAAACAGAAAAAGAGCTGTTTAACACATTCGCTGCACGCAAACATGCAGACGATCTCTACGGTGAAGTTGCCTGGCTCGGCACATGATGGCACGAGCAAATAAACACACCGTAAAATCACCTGCTTACCAGATGATTTCGACACGGTGGAATGCTTCAGCCAGGGCAAAATCCTGTCCAACGGCCGCCGCTTCGGCACGATCCCGCAGCCATTGTTCAATTGCCGGAAAATGGTGCCCCCCGACCTGACTTTCGTGACAGCGCAACGCTGCCAGTTTATTTTCAAAAGTATCCGTAATATCGGAAATGTAATTGGGAGGTTCAGCGCCCCAGAGCAATATCTCGCGCACTATATGCGGTTGAAGACCGTTTGCCAGCAGATCGGGGAAGGCCAGATGATCGCGGGCGAAGGGATAAGCAGCGTCAAGAACCACCTGCCCGGTAATGCGATGGTCGCGGTGCCAGATATAGCGACGGTAAGGATCGCTGGTGACCAGGGTTTCGGGACGAAAAGTGCGGATATAGCGGACTATTTCTTTGCGAAACGCCGGCGTATCTTCCAGGGTTTGATCTTCATATCTTAAAAATACACAATCTTTCACCCCTAATAACCGGGCTGCAGCCTGCTGCTCACGTTCCCTGATTTGAGCCAGGTCTGCCGGATCGACTGCCGGATCACTGGTGCCTTTCTCGCCGCTGGTACATACTACATAAACGACTTCTTTCCCTTCTTTTACCCATCGGGCTACCGTTCCGGCTGCTCCAAATTCGGCATCATCGGGATGCGGGCTAATGACCATTATTTGCGCTTGTTTGGTATCCATATTTATTTCTCCTTCTGTTTGTGCGTTATTTTCCGGCGCTACAGCATTCTTCAGCAATTCTGGCCGCAACAGAAGGCCAGTTGTAAGGGGCTAATTTTGTATCGATATCGTCGTTTGCAATCGTTTCCGCCCTATTCAGGACGGTGTGGATTTCTTCGGCCCAGTGCGCCGGTGAACGCCCTTCGATCAGGCGGCCAAAAAGCCCGCCGTCACCGGGTTTGATCAATTCAGGCAGCACTCCAACAGGGGTGGCCAAAACCGGGGTACCGCAGGCAATTGATTCCAACGCTATCAGGCCAAAGCTTTCATAGTGCGAAGCGATTACAGTTACAGCGGCAGCATTATAGTAAAGTGGCAGCTGACGATGGTCAATTGTGCCCAGGAAGTTTATTTTTTGCGCAATGCCCAGGTTACGGGCAAGAATATCAAGCTGTTTGATCTGGGCCTGCCTTTTGCCATCGCCGCCAATGATTAAGATTCTAACCTTTTCATGCGCCGGCAGCAAGCTTACCGCGTTAATAACCAGGTCAAAGCCCTTGACCGGTTCGATACGCCCTACAGCCAGGATAATTTTGCTGCCAACGGTGCCAAGTTTTTTCGCAGTCTGAGCGCGATTGAGCGGCCGGAAGAGGTTCCGATCAACTCCACAGGGGATCACAGTGATTTTTTGTGGTGCAAGATCATAATAACGCCGCAAATTCTCTTTTTCCATGGTTGCCGCCGCGATGATCCGATCACAATTCCTGGCCAGGGTTCCCTCTGTTTCGATGCGCAGCGCCGATTCATATTCCCCGCTGCAATAATCATTTTTGGCCGCTCCCAGAGTATGAAACATGATCAGGTGAGGCACTTTCCAGGCCTGCTGCAATAATTGCCCAATGCAGCCTGAAAGCCAGTAGTGACTGAAAATAGCGTTGTAGCGAATGCCGTTCACACGAGAGAAAGCATTTATGCTGTCAGCGAAGGCATCGCTGTGGGGATACAGATCATCTTTGGCCAGCGGACCAAGCCCGTCGCTTAAATGAATCAGACGCACATTTGCCCCGATTTCAACAATCTGCGGTGCGGTTGGTTCCGAAGCACGGGTAAACAGATCAACCTGATGGCCAAGTGCTCCAAGGGCGGATGACAGCTCGCGCAGGTAGATACTCATACCACCCGTATCCTTGGTTCCGGCTTCACCAAGCGGCGAGCTGTGAATACTCAAGCAGGCTATTTTGCATTTTTGCGTCGAAATTCTAATACCACCGCCTTACACAATCAAAAAGTTAATAAGTTAGTTCACTGTTGTAGATTAGCAATTCTTTGCCGCCCAGCCTGTTTTTATAAATCTCGGCACCTTTCAGGAAATCGAAGGTATGACGTTTTTTGGCGATACTGTCCTCTATACAAAACACCTTGCAGAGCAGCCCTGCGCTTAAAGAACTGTACTGGGGCAGGTAACCGCTGTTGTATAGATAAATGCGCCCCTGGTAGTCGAAGTATAGTACTGCGGCAGCAATAACTCCATCGACTTCAAGCACGCCGAAGCGACATAAATTTAAAGCGGTCAGTTCCGTGATGACAGACTGAAAAAAAATCTCCATTGCTGCAGTCATGAAAGCAACCTTTTCCGGGTTCTGCCGAAAAAGGCCGAGAAATACAGGGAAAAATTCCTGCATGGCGGTGTTTTCTTCAATTACCCGGTAATGAAAACTTCCCGTTTCATCCTGCAGGCGCCGCAGTTTGCGCCTTACTTCGTGGCGTTGTTTCTTATCCAGGACAGACAGGTAACCTTCCCAACTGTCAGGCAACACAAGCTCAAACGATACGCCGTCAAGTTGCGTCTGAAGCTGGTAGGCGGAGGTCTCAGGCGCTGCCGCCATGGCGCTTAAAAATACGGATTCCGGCCGTAAAGCTTGCAGTTCGAGTCTCTTGATACCCTTCTCCTTAAGGTAAGGCAGCAGCGCTTGCATAAATTCTTTTTCTTTGTTGGGAGCGGCAGCAAAATCGAGATAATCACAAACATCAACACTGCCGATAAAACAGGCTGTTGACCCGCGGCGCATCAGGGGGGCAATGCCGATCAGAACCTGGTCCGACCAAATTGAGTAGAGACTAAGTTCATTGCCGGCGCCAAATGAATCCCACCAGACCTTGAGCCAGGCAGGAATAACAAAAACAGAAGGCCAGTTCAATGACGATCCCGGTGAGGCCCAATATTCGAACAGACGATCAAAACTTTCTTCTACGACTGTATTAGACAACTGGATTTCTCCTTCCAGGACAGATTGGCGCCGATACACTGCAAATTTTCGCTGCAGGGCCAGATACTTTGACTGATAATCTTTTGTTTCTGCATTATTTTATCAGTATGACCAGTTGATGGCAACGTGCAGGCAGCATCTTTTTATGCCATCTTCGCATTTGGGCAGGGAATTACAGTTCCCGGTAGAATATCATAGCTATAAATATCATAGCTATAAATCAGAAGGATGATCGGGAGGTAATGTGAGATGAAGCTTTATCTGGATACGGCCAATGTTGAGGAAATCAGGCAGGCAGTGAAGTGGGGTGTAATCGATGGGGTGACAACGAACCCCTCGCTGGCGGCCAGGGAAAAAGATGATTTTGCTGCAATTTTGCCTTCCATATGCGATCTTGTTGACGGACCGGTCAGTGCCGAGGTGATCTCCCTGGATTATGAAGGGATGCTAAAAGAAGCGCGCAAGCTGGCGGCGGTGCACAAGAATGTTGTCGTTAAAATCCCGATCATGCCGGAAGGTTTGCAAGCAGTAAAAATTCTTTCCACTGAAGGGATCAAAATCAATGTAACCCTCATTTTTTCGGTAAACCAGGCATTGCTGGCTGCCCGGGCCGGAGCATCCTACATCAGCCCCTTTATTGGTCGCCTTGATGATATCGGACATACCGGAGTTGACCTGGTGCGGGATATTGTTAATCTTATCGAGTGGCACGATTTGAAGGCTGAAGTAATCGCCGCCAGCATCCGGCACCCGGAGCATATTCCAGCGGTAGCGCTGGCCGGTGCGCATATTGCGACGCTGCCCTTTAAAGTGCTCGAGCAAATGTTCAAACATCCGCTGACTGATCTCGGCATTGAAAGCTTTATCAAAGACTGGGAAAAAGCTGAAGCGGCAAGGAAAAGCTAAACCTCTTCAAAGCATAATAATTTCTAATGTGTCCCTAAATTATTGACCGGGAGTAGAGATCGTGCGAAAAAAAAGGCTTTGGCCGAAAATCTGCTACTTAACCATGGGTTGCCTGCTGGTTATGACGGCGATTCATCTCGCTTCTCTCTTGTCGCGACCAGTGACAACTGCATATTTCCCAAAGATTGAAGAGTTGCAGCCAGAAAGCAAAGATATTAATTTGGCCCTGGTTGGGGAACTGCATCTTTACCCTGACCAGATAGCCCCTGGCGACTTTTTTATTCTCGAGGCAACCTTTATCCCGGCATCGTCTACGGCTGAAATATTAACCGCTTTGCCAAGCACATTTTCCACTCAATACCGGGCCGGTGAAGGTCTGTTTGTCATTATCGGGGTGCACTGGGAATCTGAACCAGGCACTTACCAGGTCAACCTGGCGGTCACCCATGCGAATGGGAAAACTGATCAGTTAACAGCTATGTTACATGTAACCGCGCGCGAGTTCCAGACTTCCCGGTTCAACATGCCACCTGGTACAACAGCAGGCTGGACAGCCGCCCGGCTGGACGAAGACAGGGAAAGGGTAAGGAAAGCTCGTGAATATACTACAGAATACCCACTGTGGCTACAGCCGTTTATCGTGCCCATCACCGGCCGAATCAGTTCGGAATTTGGCGCTATCCGTATCATTAATAATAATCCCCCAAGGCGCCACCGCGGCATCGATATTACCACTGATGAGGGTGCTCCTATTGTAGCGCCAAACAGCGGTATAGTGAGGCTGGCCGACTTTTTGCTGTCAGGTGGAAATACAGTTATTATTGACCATGGCCTGGGCCTTTCCAGCACCTACATGCATCTGCAGACGATTGCGGTTGAAACGGGGCAATTGATTGAACGAGGGCAGCTGATTGGCACATTAGGCGAAACCGGCTTCGCCACCGGACCTCACCTGCATTGGGAGGTCAATATCGGCCAAACGCCGATCAATCCAAAGATGCTAATCCGAAACGATCTTTTG
>DATIKA010000125.1:0-8370 GCA_035478055.1 Candidatus Limnocylindrales bacterium
GCGGTTTTTGATGCATTTAAGTTGCTGGAGGAAATAGGCGAGCTCAACATGTGGGTCCGCGGTGCCGGTATAGTTGATATCAGAAGAGAAGAGGACCTGAAAGCCCAGGTTGAGACGCTTAAGAATTTACGGGACACGTATAATTCCGAGCTGTTCAAGATCACTACAGCCGGGGAGATTTTTATTGACGGTGTTGTTGAAGGTCTCACCGCCAGACTGCTTGAGCCTTACGAAGAAGCTGCCGGAAAGGGACCTGATTATTATGGCATTTATTACTGGGAAGACATGGGTGCACTGAAAGAAGCCTTCAAGCTCCTTAACAGCGCAGGCTTCCAAATTCATATTCATGCCATTGGTGATCGCGCCGTCAGGGATGCTCTTGATGCCCTTGAATACGCCCGGATTTCTGTACCGGGAGATCATAGGAATGCGATCACTCACCTCCAGTTGGTATCCACCGATGATGTCTCCCGTTTCAAAGAGTTGGGTATAATTGCCAACGTCCAGGTGTTCTGGCATCTGAAAGAGCCGGGATGGTGGGAATATGTCGACGCCCCTTTCCTTGGTGAAAGGGCGAAGCACCAGTACCCTTTGGGGTCGCTTTTCCGGGCAGGGGCAGTGGTTGTCTCATCCTCGGATCATCCGGTAACCCCGATTCCTAACCCATTGTGGGGGATCAAGGTCGGAGTAACCCGCAATCTTAGTAATGCCGAATTCTATGGAGTAGAAGATATTGAAAACGTCGACGATCCGACATGGCTGTTGAACAAGGAGGAACGTGTTTCTCTTAAGGATATGATCAAAAGCTTTTCTGCCAACAACGCTTATTCGCTCTTTCTGGACGATAAAACAGGGACTATTGCATTGGGTAAATACGCCGATCTGGTTATACTCGAGGAAGACCTGTTTGTCATCAACCCGTTGCGCATCGATGGAGTCAAAATCCTGAAAACTATTTTCCGGGGCAAAGTGGTTTACCACGCAGAAAAGTAAAAGTTATGATATAATTAAGAAGCGTTATTAGTATGGGTAAGGAAGAATGCCTGCAACAGAAGGAGGTCAAGATATCGTGAAGCTGACTATAACCCCGAAAGCGTTGGAAAAAATGAAGAAAAGCTCTACGGAGTATATTATCCACCTGATCAGCAGAGGCGGGTGAGGCGGTACAACCGTAACCCCTGCCGTGTCCGCAGGAAAACCTAATTCGGAAAATGGTTATCAAAAGGCGGAAATTGAAGGGATAGCATTTTATGTCAGAAATGATTTAGCGAGCAAAGAGTTTGTGATCAACTGGGTCGGAATATGGATTCTTGGTGGGCTAACTGTCCGAGAAGTATAGCGTTCCGTCAGGCGGGGAGAGGAACCTTCATCTGCCCCGTCTGACGGCTATCTATTCAGTTGACTTTCCCCGTCTCAAGAGCAGGGCATGTAAAACCACGGTCCTAAAACTTTTTGAATGCTTTCGCCGCGGTGTTGCATATCGGACAGCGTTCAGGAGCCGGATCCATACCAACCCATCCGCAAACAGGGCATAGGTAAACATCTTTATCGGCAGCATCTGACCCGCCTGCCACTGTTGCTGTCAGATCTTTAAATATACCGCCGTGCACTTTTTCAGCCGCATTGGCATATTCAAAAGTCTGCAAGGCATGAGCTTGGTTTTCCTGCTTGGCGGTTTCTATGAATTCTGGGTACATCTGAGTAAATTCGTAGTGTTCGCCTTCTGTTGCTGCGCTTAAGTTTTCCAGGGTGCCGTGAACTTTGCCGGCTATCTCGAAATGTTTCAGGGCGTGGATTGTTTCCGCTTCGGCAATTGCTTTGAAGATGCGTCCGACATTCTTGAACCCTTCTTGTTCTGCTTTTTTGGCATAGGCAAGATATTTGCGATTAGCCTGCGATTCTCCGGCAAAACCTGCCATTAAATTTTCCGCCGTTTTCATTTTAGATTCACTCCTTATTATGGTTATTTGAAATTACGCGCGCATGCGCAAACTTTCATCTCCTCAGTAAAGCTCGTGATGCTTTGTTTAGAATTTTACTGAAAAACTACTTCTTGACAGCAATTGTTTTATATCCTATAATTCTTATAGGTATTATATTGTAATATGCAAATTAAGTCAATATGCAAATTGAGTCACGGATGGCATGAAAAAATATAGAGGGATGATCACATGAAAACGGTTAACCTTGATTATGGTGCAGCGGCACCACTGGAACCGTCAGTGCTTGAAGTGATGCTTCCATATTATACCGAACACTACGGCAATCCTTCAAGCGGACATGGCATGGGCGTTAAACCGAGACAGGCTTTGGCTGAAGCGCGTGCGAAGGTGGGACGGCTGATCAATGCAGATCCGGCCGCGATTATATTTACCGCCTCGGCCTCAGAAGCAAACAACCTGGCTGTAAAAGGCCTGGCCAAGGCAGCAGGGAAGAAAGGCAACCATATTATTGCATCCTCAATTGAGCACTTTTCGGTGCTTAACCCTCTTAAGACGCTGCAAAAAGAGGGGTTTGCGGTGACCCTGTTGCCGGTTGATCATTATGGTGTGGTTGACCCGGCGCAGTTGGCTGACGCGATTACCGATAAGACGATTTTAGTCTCGATTATGGCTGCCAACCCTGAAATAGGTACTATTCAGCCTCTTGAACAGCTTTCATTAATTGCCAGAGAGAGGGGCGTTCTTTTCCACACAGACGCGACTGCTGCAGCCGGCTGGATTCCCCTTGATGTGGATAAAATGGGTATTGACTTGCTGACACTTGCCGGAGATCAGTTCTACGGCCCCAAAGGAGCGGCGGCACTTTTTGTGCATCGCGGCACTCGGATGCAACCGCAATTAGAAGGCGGCATTCAGGAGCGGGGAATGCGTGCCGGAACAGAAAACGTGCCAGCTATTGTCGGTCTTGGTGAAGCAGCTCACCTGGCTCATGAGTCGATCGAAGATCGGCCGCAGAAAATTGCTGTTTTGCGTGATAAACTTAAAAAAAGCCTGTTCGAAGCGGTTCCACACCTGCACCTAAACGGCCATCCGCTGAATCGGCTGCCGCACAATTTAAATCTATCTGTGGAATTTGTTGAGGGAGAGGCCCTGCTGCTGCGCCTTAACATGGCAGGTGTCCTCGTTTCAAGCGGTTCTTCCTGCACTTCGCAGGCGTTAAAATCATCTCACGTATTGACTGCAATTGGAGTTTCGCCGGAGCTGGCCCAAGGCTCGCTGCTTCTGACCTTGGGGAAAACAAGCAGCGCGGAAGATATTCCTTACGTTACAGAACAGCTGGCACAGGTCGCCGGACTGCTGCGTACTATGTCACCACTTTACCATCAATTTCTCAAGGAGAGGAAAACTAATGCCTGATTACAGTGATAAAGTAATGGACCATTTTACCAAGCCGCGCAATATAGGTGAAATTGAAAATGCCGACGGAGTCGGCGAGGTTGGTAACCCTGTATGCGGTGATATGATGAAGTTTACCATTAAGGTCAAAGATAACCGTATCGAAGATGTGAAATTTCTAACCTTCGGCTGCGGAGCGGCGATAGCAGTGTCGAGTATGGTTTCTGAAATGGCAAGAGGAAAAACACTGGAAGAAGCACTTAAGATCACCAACAAGCAGGTCGCCGAAGAGCTTGACGGGCTGCCGGGCAATAAGATGCATTGTTCAAACCTTGGTGCCGATGCCCTGCACAAAGCGGTAGAAGATTATATGGCGAAGCATAAAACGGGGGAGGAATAAAGATGAGCAATGAAAAGTTAAACATGCAATCTGATCGGTCGTGTGGATGCCCATTTTGCGATGACCCGATCTGTCCCGATCCGACAGAAGAAAGCTATGCCTGCTCGGCAGTTGGGAAAACCGGTTTCCATAAGGTTGACTGTGTCGGCCTCTACTGCCCTGTGCCGGTGATGCGGGCCAAGGAAGAAATCGATCTGCTGGAGATGGGAAACCTGATGGAACTGGTCGCCGATGACCCGGCATCTGTAGAAGACATTCCCCGCTGGGCAAAAAGAGCTGGGCATATCCTGGTAAAAATGTGGCAGGATGGCTCGGAATACCATTTTCTGGTGCAAAAAAACTATGAGGAGGTTTTTTGAAATGGCTGGGCAAAAAAATATTCTTTATGTGCAGACAAGTGGGGTAGATACACCGCAAAGACTCTATTCACCGCTTATTCTGGCCCAAACGGCCAGGGCAATGGGGGTTGAGGCAACTGTTTATTTCCTTGGGTTGGGCCTGACAGTGCTCGTGAAAGGCGAAGCAGAGAAGGTCAAAATCGGCGAATTCCCAACAGTCAAAGAGGTCCTGCAGCAAACTGCAGCCCAGGGAGTAAAGATCATGGTCTGCCAGCAGAGCATGATGCTTTTCGGCGGCGAGATCAAGCCGGAAGATCTGATCGCGGAGGCGGTTATAGCTGGTGCTGCCACATTAAACGATTTGGCTCTTGATGCAGACGCTGTGTTGATGTTTTGATGTCCTGATATCAGCGAGATAGTTTTTGCTTTTCCAAAGGCTGCACTTAACGGCGGCAAAACAGATATGGGTATCACGGACAAACAGCAGGCAGACTGTGCCAGGAAATGTTCCGGCTTCCTGTCCATTTACCTTTCTTTACGGGGAAGGAGGTGGATGGAGCTCGTCGGAGCAAGCCCAATGTCAACAGGGCTATCCGGCACACTGCTTGCTGTTTTTGTTGCTTTTTATGCCGGGTTTTGTCCAAAATAATGTTTCGCCGCCATTTTTCGCCCAAGGTCCACGCGTGGCATGAGCTGCAAAGCCGCAAAGCGGTAAAGAAGCAAAGCACCAGCAATTATGCTGCCCAATTCTGAGCAGCAGTTTTTTCAACACAGGCCGGGGGGTGTTCCAGTTGTCGGCAAAAGGTGTCCTGTCAGGGTCGGAAATCAATGCGTTGCTGCATGAAGCAGCAGTCGGCCATCTGGCTCTTTGTAAAGAAAACATTCCTTATATCGTTCCGTTAAACTTTGTTTACAGCGAAGGGGAGATCTACTTTCACTGTGCACCAAGAGGGCGAAAAACAGAATACATGCACGTTAATCCCAATGTTTGTTTTCAGGTTGAGGCGATCGGTGAACTGATATCCGCGGAATGTCCCTGCAGTTTCACTTATAGCTATCGCAGCATCCTGGTTGAGGGAACCGTGCACGAAGTAGGCGGAAGTGAGGCCAAAGAAGCGGTATTACAAAAAATAGCAGATAAATATGCCGGGGCCGCCGGCGGTGTTGTCAGAGTCGGCAGCATAGGCGCAATGTCCCTGCAACAAATTGAACAGGTCAGAGTATACCGCCTTAAACCGTGCGTGGTTACCGGAAAAAAGGGTTCCTGAACCGCTTTGTGCTGAAGGATTCTGTGGTCTTTTGGCGAAAACAACTAAAAGCAGATCGACTGCCCGGGAACATAACACAGGTTGTACTGTTGTTATGTTCGTGGGTGGCGGAAATGGAGGCAAGCGCTATGATCCTACTGAACCCAAATCAGCACAAGCGGCCCTATAATGACGAACGGTCGCGAGAAATTATGCTAAAAACCATCGAATTTTTTGAAAAGAAGGGTAAACAAAGGCTCAAAGACGACGACCGCAACAGAGTATGGTATGCTGATTTTCTCGAATTTATCAAAGAAAATGAACTTTTTTATACCTTATTAACCCCCGACAGATACGGCGAGGACGACTGCCGCTGGGACACCTGGCGAAACTGCGAATTCAATGAGATTCTAGGTTTCTACGGACTGCACTACTGGTATACCTGGCAAGTTTCAATCCTCGGATTAGGGCCAATCTGGATGAGCGGTAACGAGGCTCAGAAGAAACGGGCCGCCCAGTTGTTGAAAGGAGGCCATGTCTTTGCTTTTGGTCTCTCTGAGCGAGATCACGGCGCCGATGTTTATTCTACCGAAATGAGTTTAACGCCCCAGTCCGACGGAACTTACCGTGCTAATGGCGAAAAATATTATATTGGGAATGGTAATATTGCTGAAATGGTTTCGACATTCGGTAAAATGGCTGACAGCGGCGATTATGCTTTTTTTGTGGCCAATTACAGCCACCAGAACTATGAGCTGGTTAAAAACGTGGTCAACTCTCAGTCGTACGTAGCTGATTTTAAATTGCGTGATTACCCGGTTACGGAGGACGAAATTCTTTCTCGTGGACAAGATGCCTGGGATTCGGCCCTGAACACAGTAAATGTTGGTAAATACAACCTGGGTTGGGCTTCGATCGGTATCTGCACTCATGCTTTTTATGAAGCACTCAACCATGCGACAAATCGAAAACTCTACGGCATGCATGTCACCGATTTTCCCCATGTCAAGCAAATGTTCGTCGATGCCTACACCCGTCTTGTGGCAATGAAACTTTTTGCACTGCGGGCCTCCGACTATATCCGTGCGGCTTCTCCTGAAGACAGGCGCTACCTGCTCTATACCCCAACGGTTAAAATGAAGGTTACCACCCAGGGTGAAGAAGTAATCAACCTGCTCTGGGATGTAATCGCGGCTAAGGGCTTCGAGAGAGATACTTACTTTGAGATGGCTGCCCGTGATATCCGCGCCCTGCCCAAGCTGGAAGGGACAGTCCATGTTAATATTGCGTTGATCGTAAAGTTTATGGCTAATTACTTTTTCAACCCGCAGGAATTTGTCCCGCTGCCAAAGCAAGATCAACCGCGTAACGACGATTTCCTCTTTGCACAGGGTCCGACCAAGGGATTGGGCAAAATTCGTTTTCACGATTATCATACGGCATACGATCGTTACGATCTGCCCAACATTACTATCTTCAAGGAACAGATAGCCCTGTTGAAAGAGTTTCTTGCTTCAGTCACACCTGATGCCGAACAGCAGAAGGACACTGATTTTCTGCTTTCTCTTGGGGAAATGTTTACTTTGGTTGTATACGGGCAGTTGATTTTGGAAAACGCAACGATCTATGAGATTGAGATGCCTTTGCTAGACCAGATCTTCGATTTCATGGTGCGCGACTTTTCGCGGTTTGCTCTCAGCCTCTACAGCAAACCCAGCACCAACCCTGCTCAAATGGCATATTTGCAGCAGATGCTAAAAAAACCGGCAATAGATGCCGGCCGTTTCACGAAAGTTTGGGAAGAACATGTCTATACACTGAAAGATCTTTACACGATGAAGCCGTAACCCGGTTAGATGAAGAAGCGCTGGAGATAAGCGGTTCACTCGCAAGCAGTAACGCAATAGCCGATAATAATGCGGGGATTTATCTTGAATGGAAAAAGATCCCCGCATTCTTTCCAGGCAGGTTCTGCTGTTCATCGTTACACTTGATGTCCAGCCAGCAGCAACTCCCTTAAAGAACCCGGTTCAAGGCCGAGGCTGCGTAACCCGGTGAGGATGGCCGGAAGAGCCGCGATATCATTGGGGGTGAAATGCAGTAAAATGATGCTTCCGCCCCTGGCGTTTGCCAGCACATGTTCGGCAATACGGGCTGGTGTTGGTGTGGGCTCATTTCGCAACGAATAGATTAGCTCTACATCCCACAACACGGCGAACATACCCTTCTGGGCGATGATTTCTTTGTAGCGTTTTGTTCTGTCGCTGTTTATGTCAACAAATCCGTCCATACCGGGGGGCCGGAAAAATAAGGTGCGGTAAGGGTAACCAAGGGTTCCATCGATCACCTCCTGCCAACGGTTCAGTTCTTCCTTGATCCGTTCTTCAGAAATTGTAGTCAGAAAAGCGTGACTGTAGGTATGGTTGCCCAGCTCATGGCCTTCTTCAACTGCCCTGCGCCAAACTTCAGGCTCCCGCGTTACCCATGAACCCATCGGGAAAAGGGTCGCTTTAACATCATGCTGTTGAAAATAGTCCAGCGCCTGGCTGATCAGTGCAGCGCCGGCTCCATCATCTATGGTAATAGCCACCCTATTAGTGTTGCGGTTGCCGTGGTTAATGACGGTAGAAGAGCGCAGCATTAAATTTTCTTCAAGCAGCCGCTCATTTTCTATTTGGATTTCTTCAAATTGTTCTTGCAGCAGTTCATTGTCAATAATTAACTGCTCAAATTTCTCTTCAAGCGAGGTCAGCTCTGAGCGCAAAGATCGTATATTTATGAACTGGATAAAACTGAACGCGGCCAGGGCAAGTGTTGCAGTTAACAGAAAAACCATAATTGAAAGTAGGATTGTTGATTTTTTCTTTGTTTTTTGAGTTCTTTTATGGTAATAATTAACCATAGTCACCACTCTTCCAGTAGCAAATCATGAGTTATGGTATTCGTCACCGTTTACCTGTTCCCTGCTCGCATGTTAATCTTGGTCATACTGTTAACCCGATTTCTATTATACTTGATTTGCGTTGGCCGGGGTAGAGTGTTCACCG
>DATIKA010000126.1:0-2317 GCA_035478055.1 Candidatus Limnocylindrales bacterium
CAACTCCAACCTGCCGGGCCAGTTGGTTTCAGCCAAACCCTGGCGTACTCTGGCGTCTGTAAACTCAAACCCCTTTTCAGCCAACAGCTCTGCCGCAGCCAGAGCGGTAGCAGCATTAGAAACCTGGTATACACCGCGCAAAGGTATGAAAAGATTGTGCTTTTGCCATTGGAAACCGCAATAAGCAAACTCCTGTCCATGTTCTGCTACCGACTGCAGGGCATATGCCGGATTGCCAAACGTTTTCGTAAGGCATGCCTTTGGCGACGAAATAACACGGTAAAAAGCGGCACCCATCTGCAGACAGCGCGATTGAATCACCTCTAAAACTCTCTGATCGTCTGAGGCGGTAAGCAGCGGGATACCTCTTTTAATGATGCCTGCTTTCTCTCCGGCAATGGCCTCCACGGTATCGCCAAGCACTTCCATATGATCCAGACTAACGTTGGTAATTATACTCACCAATGGATTAACAACATTTGTCGCATCCAGACGCCCTCCCAAACCTGTTTCAAGAACAACCAAATCTACCTGTCTGCGTGCAAAATAAAGCATTGCAAGCACGGTAACTACTTCAAACTCGGTAGGTTGGCCCAGGCGGCCTTCTGCACCGATTCTTTCAACCAGGGGCCGCACCAAGTCGACCAGTTCCACCAGATCTTCCCGGGCAACATCGCTCCCGTTTACAGCCATACGGTTAGTAAAAGACAAAAGATATGGCGAAGTGTAGAGACCTGTACAATAGCCGCTGGCGCGTAGAATCGAGGCAAGCATCGCTGCTGTCGAACCCTTGCCATTGGTGCCGGCAATATGCACAAAGCAAACTTTATGATGAGGGTTGTCAAGCAGGTGCAACAACGCCGAGACTCGCTCAAGACCAGGGTTAATGCCAAATCGACCCAACCCATGGATCCAGTCCAATGCCTCCCTGTAACGCAGAACAAGTTCCATATACTATCTAAGCTCCTGTAATCTTTGCTGCAACTTACTTAACTTGGCCGTCAGTTCTTCACAGCGCGCCTGTTCTTTGGCCACAACTTCAGACGGAGCTTTCCCGATAAACCCACGGCTTTCCAGTTTGCCCCTTGTTTTTCCAATCAAGGCTTGAACCTGCACGACCTCTTTGCCGAGCCGGATTATCTCCGCTTCCAGATCAACCACACCTTCCAGTGACAGATAAACTTCCACACCGTCACCGATGATAGCGGTAAGTGCCTGTCTTGGCTTCAAGACCTCCGGGTGGATTGTTAACGGTTCTGAAAAAGTAAGCTTGCTCAGATGATGTTTTTCTTCATTCAGGCATTTTTCAGCCCACCCGTGAGCACGTACAATAACGGGTGCCTTTTTCCCCGGTGACAGCTGAACCTGACTGCGCAGGTTCCTGATAGCGCGGGCTACCTCTTGGATTAAAGCAATCTCTGCCGCCTCGTCTGGAAAAAACAGATTCGCTCTTGGCTGCGGCCAGGCCCCCACGACCAGAGCCTGCTCTCTGCGGAACGGCAACTGCTGCCATATTTCCTCGGAAATAAACGGCATAAATGGGTGCAGCAACCGCATCACTCCATCCAACAGGTAAACTAACAGACTGCGGGTGCACCGCCGTTCTTCAACAATTTGTACATCGTCTCCACGGCGATAGAGGGAGTATTTACTCAACTCAACGTACCAATCACAAAAATCGTTCCATAGAAATTCATAAATGAGCTGAGCTGCTTCACCCAGTTCATATTTTTCAAGCAAATCAGTTGCTTTTTGTACGGTTTCATTGAAGCGGTGTAAAATCCAGCGTTCTGCCCTGTTCATCTCAGGCGGCAGACTTTCAGGATCAAACGGAACAAACTGAGGCTGGTTTGCATCATCGTCATAAAGATTCATCAGCACAAAACGGGAAGCATTCCAAATCTTGTTGGCAAAATTACGCCCCGCCTCTACACTTTCCTGACGAAAACGTTGGTCGTTTCCAGGCGCCTGGCCCGTAACCAGGGTGAAGCGCAGCGTGTCTGCACCATAACTTTCGATTACCTCCAGCGGATCGATACCATTACCAAGCGATTTGCTCATCTTGCGGCCTTCCGCATCACGCACCAGACCAGTGATATAGACAGTATGAAAAGGAACCTCGTCCATAAAAGCCAACCCCATAAACATCATCCGCGCAACCCAGAAATAAATAATATCGTACGCCGTGACCAGAACACTGGTTGGGTAAAAGTGCTCCAGATCAGCTGTCTGCTCAGGCCAGCCCATTGTCGAAAAAGGCCACAGGGCTGAACTGAACCAGGTGTCCAGGACATCCGGATCCTGCTCCAAAGCTGCG
>DATIKA010000127.1:0-8124 GCA_035478055.1 Candidatus Limnocylindrales bacterium
GGACGTTAATTGCTACAAAATGGTATTACGGTGACTTACCCGATAACTATCCCCGGACATGTTAAAAATCTCACTGTTATGAATCAACCGATCCAGTATTGCTGTGGTAATGGCTGTATCTCCGAGAAACTCAGCCCACTCTTCAAAGCCTTTATTCGATGTGATAATCACCGACGTATTTTGGTAGAAGTGAGACACCAGTTGATAAAACATATTGGCTTCCTGGCGGCTCACGGGTAGGAAGCCAACCTCGTCAATGATCACCAGGTTCGAATTCATAATGTGCTTTAACCGCCGCTTATTCCTTACCAACACGGCTTCGGTTTTTAATATATCGATCAGATCATCTAATGTGACGAAGCTGACGTGGTAACCTAACTCTACCGCTCGGACTCCTAGGCTAATTGACAAGTGTGTTTTCCCGATGATAGACGGACCTAAGAAAAACAGATTGTAAGCCTTCTCCACCCAGCACATATCCATTAGCTGCAGGATCTGATGTTTGCTTACCGACTGCTGGAACCCAAAGTCAAACTCAGCTATGGTCTTACGTTCAGGGAAGCGGGCCTGCTTCATCCGCCGCTGCAGAGAGTTAGCGTTACGAGCCTCTACTTCCTGACTCAGCAGCCGGCGGGTGAACTCCAGTAACGAAAACTCTTCTTTTGTCGCAGTAACCAGCAACTCTTCTAACTGTTCGCGGGCGCCCGACAGGCGGAGCTGCCCGAGTATGCTTTTGACTTCTTGCAATTGAGCGTTCACTTACGCCTCACCCCCTGCCAGGTGAGCATAAGCGGCGGCGATGTTTCGCTTCTCAGCCTTAACCTTCAGCCAATCCGGAATACCTTTAGCGTCATGAACAACATCAGCTAATGCTTGGTTAACTGATGCTTGCTGACTAAACCACAGGGCCGCATCCCGGCAGTCTACCGCGCTGTAAAGCTTTCGCTCCAGGCAGTATACTATGGCTTCGCCTACGACCTCCTGGGGGTGCTCAGCGGCCATCTTTTGCCTCAGTTTAAACTGATCCCGGACATAGCGTGGTTTTTCTTTGCGTATGCCCATTAAGATAGCTGCCGCCTGCTCGGTAGTGCCCAAAAGGGCCAGGGACTCTTCAAATAGCTCTTCTACCCTGGCGCTATGGTCTCGGCGGTGGTTGTTGTTTTGAATTAGTTGCCCCTTCTGCGCACAAAGCTTGTGCTCTGCCAATAGTTTGTCGCTGCCAATATCCCTTAGAATTAAATGGCCGTCCTGCTCAGTAACCTTAAGCACCATCTCCGGCCGGTAGGTGCCCAGAGGGACACTGTAGCGATTGCCCTCGTAGAGCACGGTATTGTCTTTACGTACCGTTCTTGTTACAATCTCTTTAGTGATATTTATTGCTGGTACCGGTTTTAGGTATTTCTGCTCTTCTAAGAATACTTCTGCCGGTACTTTTTTTGTGGTACCGTGGCGGTTGTAGTTCCCGGTCCGGTTAAGCCAATCTAAAAATGACTGGTTCCAGGATCTGATGTCCCCAAATAGGCGGTGTGAGGCGAAGTTCCTTTTCATATACTTGACCACCGCTTCGACCTTACCTTTGCTTTCAGGGTCACTCTTGCGACATAGATAAACGCTAAAACCCATGGCCTGCTTGAATCTTTCAAACTCGTAGGTGTAGATGATATCACCGGAGTTCTCACTAACAGCCACCAGCTTGTCCTGGTCAAACACCACTTCATCGGGAACGCCACCTAGGTAATCAAAGCAAGCCCTGAGCATCTGGACAAACTTAGCAGCGGTCAGGGGCCTGTCCGCCCATTGGCCGTATTTGTAACGTGAATACGCCAACACTGCCCCCATTCCATAAACAGTGGTGTACCCACCGGCATTGTTGCGCACTCTCTTCTGACCGAAATCAACCTGGAGCTGTTTGCCAGGAGGCAGATCGGCTACGGCCTGGTACTGGCGGGTTAACTCAGGCTTCGGCAGGTCGTGTTTCTGACGCAGTTCGGTAACGTAGCGCCGCAGTGTCCTTTCACGTACAGAGAAATCATCGTAGTGTTCTTTAAGCCAGTCTAATATCTGGCCACATGTGATATCAGGGTTTTCTCGGATCCACTTCAAGATCACATCCCGGTAATGCTTTAGCTTTTTCGAACGATTCTTACCCTTTTGACGCATTGCAGCAAAGTCGTCGGGGGTCGCTTCCCAGTACTTGCTGACTGTTTTTACATCAATCTCTAGTTTTCTGGCCACCTGTGCTTTCTTCAATCCGATCTGCTTTAGTTGATGAATTTCGCTAAACATATTCCACCTCAACAAATGTTCTCCACCCCCTTGGCTACCTCAAATACTATCAGATAAATTCCAAGGTGTGGGAAATAACATCCGTTTTTATTGGCCGAAATTCATCCATTTTATTTTACCGCTAACACGGGACGGGTTAATCGATAGAATTCATGTTCGACTTATGGTTGATGTTGCAATAATCCATAAAAAGACACTCCGCGAACTACAATGCGAAGTGCCCTTATTATTCGAAGATATTTTTGGATCTTAACCGCAACCAGAATTGTTTAGTGGCTACATCCAATCTGACCACACAACCCTAGCATTTTCAAAAAACATCTAAATCGACCACTCGCGAACCCCTGACATCTAACCTGTCCACTCGCCAAACACCGACATCTAAATCGACCACTCGCGTTCAAAATCATGTCTTTGGACATATTCCCCAAAACGAATAAAAAGGGATTTTCAAGTCCCCGGATTCAACCCCGAAATTCTCAAAAACCCCTTATATCAAGCCTTTCTAGACATCCCGTTCTAAACCCTTGACATCAATACCACCGTCTCCACGTGGCTTGTTTGGGGGAACATGTCTATCGGTTGAATTTCCTGCGTCAGATAACCTTTTGGGCTCAAATAGGCCAGGTCGCGGGCAAGGGTGGCGGGGTCGCAGGATATATATACAATACGCTCCGGTTTGGCAGCGACTACAGCATCGAGCAGTGCCGGAGAGCAGCCTTTGCGAGGCGGATCTAACAGAATTGTTTTGGGGTGCTCCCCTTTTAACAACAGGGCAGGAATATCTTCCGCCAGGGATTTGATAAATTCCAGATTATGGAGTCCGTTGGTCGCTGCATTCTTTTTGGCATCGGCGATTGTTGATGATGCGCTGTCAACGCCGATTACATGTTCTGCTACCCGGCTTAAATAAAGGGCAAAGTTACCGGTGCCGCAATAAAGATCGAATGCAGTGCGCGGGTGCGCGGCATAGGCTGTAACCTGCTCAAAAAGCACTTTGGCCTGTATAGAGTTCACCTGGAAGAAAGATTGCGATGAAATACGGTAGCGAAATGGGCTGATCTCTTCTTCGAGAAACGGTTGACCGACAAGAATAGTATAGCGACTGCCTTTTTTACCCATTTGATGTAGCACTACACCGGCTAACCGGTCTTTTAGCCCAACACTTATAGCTTGCGCCAGCTGTTTCAGTCGCGACAAAGTGCTGCTGTCGGCAGCACTTTCAAGGGTTACAAGAACCTGGCCCGTGGCAAAAGAAGCTCGAACCACCATGGCAGTTACGAGCAAAGGTTGCCCTGTTCGGACATTCTTGTTGCTGTATTGTTCCTGAACTACCCGCCGGACAGTGTTGATTGCTAATACATTCACCGGATGCTGAACAAGACAATCTTCAATATCAATGACGCGATGACTTTGCGTTTCATAAAAGCCAGCTGTGACACGGCCCTGATCTACCGCCAGGTGAACACGGGCCTTATTGCGGTAACGATATGGTGTTGGCATACCGCATGTTGGCAATACTGGTGCTTCTATTTTACCGATGCGCTGCAGACTGGCGGCAACTCTTTTCTGCTTCCAGACCAACTGCATTTCGTATGAAAGGTGCTGCAGTTGGCAGCCGCCGCATAGGTTATAGTATGGGCAGGGGGGAATGACGCGGTGAGGGGATGAACTTTCCCTTGAAAGGAGCCGGGCGTAAGCGTGGCTTTTATGCAGGGAGATAATTTCGGCCGTCACTGTTTCCCCGGGCAGTGCTTCTGGAACAAACAGCACAAAGCCCGCCGCCTTGCCCACTCCCTCACCCTGGTGGTTGAGGTCGGCAATTTCAACCGACTGCACATCGCCAATTTTAAACATAACACCCTCGCTTTCAGCCGCTTTTTTTTCAACCAAAGTGTAACCAGGAAAATCTAATTCTCGAACGGCACTGCAAAAGTAAATGATTAATTTGCCACCCGGAAAATTTTCTTGCCACAGTTCAGGGTCTGGGCGAGAAGGGAACAATCACCTCTCGGGCGCTGCCAGTAGCTCTTGCCGCGCCGAAAGGGAAAAGAATTTATAGCGATAGATATACCAGAGCGCCAGCATAAGGGATAATACATCGGCCAGGGGAAAAGCCAGCCAGATTCCCGCCAGATCGTAGATCCGCGGTAAGATTAACAACAGTGGGATCAAGAATAGAACCTGGCGGGAGAGCGATAGGACAAGAGCCGCCTTTGCGTTACCCAGGGCCTGGAAAATGCCGCCCGTAACCATTTGTATGCCCACTGTAAAGGAAAGGGAAAATATGATACGCAGAGCAGTCTGTCCCATGGCGATAAGTTCCGGATCATTGGTAAATATGAACATAAGTGGCCCTGGAATTGCCATCACCAGGATAAAGGCAGCCACGGCTATAGCTGTGGAAACCTTGATGGCCAATACAATTGATTCGTTTACACGATGATAATGTTTCGCCCCATAATTAAACCCAACTAGCGGAAGCAAACCCTGCACAACCCCGAAAATAGGCATCAGTGTAAACATCATCACCCGGTGAATTATGCCAAGTGCCGCTATCGCCATATCTCCGCCGTAAAACACGAGCAGGTTATTGGCTATGATCAGCATAATACTGGATGAACCCTGGCGTACGAAAGCCGAAGCCCCGATTGACAGTATTCCCTTGATCATAACCCAGCGGGGATAGAGATAGCTGCTTTTGATTGAAAGGGTGCTTCTGCCGGTATAAAAATAAAATAACAGGTAGAAGGAAGTGATTGCCTGCGCCATTATTGTGCCGTAAGCCGCCCCGCTGATGCCCAGGTTAAAACCAAACATAAAGATCGGGGTCAGGATAACATTTAAGACGGCAGACATGATCATATTGATCATGGCAATGCTGGCATTTCCCTCGGCACGGACGATATTGTTAACGGCAAAAGGGAAAGCGAAGAAGATAGTGCCGTACAAAATAATCTTCAGGTATACACTGGCATAGGGGAGAATCGTGACACTTGCCCCAAAGAGCCTTAACATAGGCGTCAGGAAAATTAAACCCAATAGAACACTGACAACACTAACCAGGATTACCATAATGAGCACATTACCGAACGCTTGGTTGGCTTTGTCCAGATCTTTTGCGCCCAGTGCTATGGAAATTACTGCACTTCCGCCGATGCCTATTGCCCCGATCAGGGCCATCAGGATCAGGTGCAGGGGGAAAGTTATTGCTATTGCCGCCACACCAATAGTGCCGACACCCCTGGCGACATAAATAGTGTCGATCACGCTGTGTAAAGCCATAATCAACATCCCAACTGTTGCGGGTACGGCGAGCTTTGCCAATAGCTGTGGAATTGGTTCGATGCCTAAACGTTCACTTTGCTTTTTCAATGATACTCATCTCCAGAATTTCCATTGTTGGTTATCTATACGATATTTTACTCTAAAATGATGGCTGCGCCAAATTTTTCTTCCCTTAATGATTAACCACGGCTCCACACAAGATCATACTGCTTCTGCGAACAAGCACAGTTCTGCTTGACATTTCAACCACGCCATATTAGAATGATGAAAAACATGCAGGCATTACCTTCGATCCATTGATTCTAAAGTGACTGCGGTCACCATGAATGATGGACGATAGGGTTCAGTTGGAAACAGCTGCGCCTCCCATTGCGGAAAGAAGGTCTGGTCGTGCCACAAAGACCCGGTCGCATTTTCCCACGGGAGGGGATATGCGACTTTTTATTTGGCTGTTTTAGACCATAATCTAGTCGACATGCCAGGCAAGACTTTCAGCAAAAGTGACAGAATTGCCTGGGAAGGAGGTTTACTGCGGGATTCAAGCTCTGTTTTGTAAAACTATCAGTCGTAGCATGGTTTCTTAAAACGAGAGTTATTTACCCTGATCAAAAAAAGAGAAAGGGGAACTAATAATTGTTATTTCGTAAATATAATTTACCCATAAGTTTATTGGCATTAGTCCTGACTCTAACCCTGGCTTTCTTCGCTGCCGGTTGCGCTCCGGAAGCAGCCCCGGTTACCAAACCGGAAGAGGAACCAGCAGGTGAAGTTGAAATTCTCGGCTATATTACCCTGTCGACAACTACCAGTACATACGATTCAGGTCTTCTGGATTTTATTAACCCGATTTTCACCGCGCAATCAGGCATTGAAGTACGGATAGTCTCATTGGGGACGGGGGCGGCTCTGGAATCAGGACAGCGTGGCGATGCCGATGTATTGCTCGTCCATGACCGCGCTACGGAGCTAAAATTGGTGGAAGAAGGTTACTTTGTTGACCGTTTTGATGTGATGTACAACGATTTTGTAATCGTCGGACCTGCTGATGACCCGGCTGGTGTCCTGGCTGCGGCCAATGCAGATGAAGCCTTCAATCTGATCGCCCTTGGTAAACATCCATTCGCATCACGGGGTGATGATTCCGGAACCAACCGCAAAGAGCTTCGCTTATGGGCAGCCGCCGGTATAGATCCGAAAGACGCCGATTGGTACTTTTCTATCGGTCAGGGGATGGGCGATACCCTGCGGTTTACCAATGAAAAGTTGGGTTACACCGTTGTCGACCGAGGCACATTTATTGCTCTGCGCAATGGACTTGCGCTGACAATAGTTCTGGAAGGTGACCCGGTCCTCTTTAATCAATACGGGGTGATGGTTGTTAACCCTGAGTTGCACCCCCATGTAAAATACGATCTGGCAATGGAATACGTTGAGTTCTTGATGTCCGATGAAGGACAAAACCTGATCACATCTTACCAGATTGACGGAGAAACGCTTTTCTTTCCCGGATTTGGATTGGAATAAAGCCATACGAGTAGGACATACCTCCGCGCGCCGGAGTGTTCAATAGTCAGGGAATGATTTATCGGAAGGCAGACGGGGGTATGTCCACTTTTTTATAACCGGGGAATACGGATGCAATTTTGATCCGGCCTTGTTTTAAGTTTGTCTATCTTGCCATGCCTCGCGCTGCGTGAAACTTGACTGAAAGATTCTTTTATTATAGGATGCACTTGACAGCGAGAATTGAATGAGAGCAGTGCCTACGATCCATCTTTTCTAAAACACTGGCTGTCGCTATGATCGATGGACGGTAGGGTATGGTTGGAATCGACCACAACTCCCAGTGCGGATAGAAAGTTTGATAATGGATCATCCTGAATCGCATTTTCTCACGGGAGGGAAGGCGCTTTTTTATTTCACGTTCAATAATAATGACTTACGCAGGTGAATCAGGAATGCATCAATCTAAAAAACCTTGCCCGGCCATGCCAGTTGTCGTGGCTCTTTTGGCAGCAGCAATGTTTTTTATGGCTGGATGCATCGGTAAAACTGTTCCTGGTGTAACTTCCCCGGAAACAGCAGACAACGCGATTCTGCTGGCCACAGGTACGAGCGTCTACGACTCGGGCTTACTCGAATTCCTCAATCAGGTCTTCACCGCGCAAACCGGTATTGAGGTGCGAGTAGCATCGCAGGGAACAGGGGCTGCTCTGGAATCAGGACGGCGTGGAGATGTTGATGTGGTGCTCGTCCATGATCGCATCACGGAGTTAATACTGGTGGAAGCAGGTTACTTTGTCGACCGTTATGATGTCATATATAACGATTTTATCCTCGTTGGCCCGGCCAGTGATCCGGCTGGAGTTAGAAATGCAGTGGATGTGTTCGATGCATTCAACCTGATCGCCCGGAGTGAGTATCCATTCATTTCCCGAGGTGACGATTCCGGAGCCAACCGGAAAGAGCTTCGCCTATGGGCTGGTGTTGGTATCAACCCCAAAAATGCCGATTGGTACTTTTCCATCGGTCAGGGAATGGGCGATACTC
>DATIKA010000128.1:0-1790 GCA_035478055.1 Candidatus Limnocylindrales bacterium
GGCAGAAAACGCCTTGTTTACTTTGTCGGCTATTGCCTACCTGTTAGCCAGTGCCGGTTACTTGAGCAACATAAAGGGGATAAGTGATTTTGGCAGAAACTCCGCTTTATTGCTACGGCTCGCTTTTTTGATCCATTCTGCTTTTTTGATCACCCGCGCCGTCAATGTTCAGCGCGTTCCATTTGTGGGCCATTTTGAGTTTGGCAATCTGTTTATCTGGGCCTCCGCACTGGTCTATATCTGGACCGAGTGGCGCCTGAAAGAAAAGCACGACGTTGTGGCCGCCTCTTTAACCGCCATGATAATGCTCTATTTCGCATATCTTATTGTTATCCCTGTCCTGATTACCCGGGTAACGGTCAGCCGGGCGCACAACCCGTTGCCCCCTGTGTTGCAGTCCGACTGGTTGATGATCCATGTGAGCACATCGGTCTTCGGCTACGCCGGCTTTACCCTGGCATTTGCCTGCGCCATAATTTTGCTTATTAAAAAAAGGACCGGCGGCAGTTCGCTGGGCAAAGCGTTGCCTGCGGCCAAAGTGCTGGAAGAATATATGTACCGCGCCTCCAGGTTTGGCTTCCTCTTTCAGACGGCAATGATTATCAGCGGCGCTATCTGGGCCGATATTTCCTGGGGCCGTTACTGGGGGTGGGATCCGAAAGAAGTGTGGTCGCTGATTACCTGGTTTGTGTTCGCTGTTTATCTGCATGCCCGCTTTACCCGCGGCTGGACCGGCATGCGAGCTGTTGCTCTGGTGGCCATTGGGTGGGCGGCCATGCTCTTTACCTGGATCGGCGTGGCCTGGCTCCTTCCGGGTATACATTCGTTCGGTTAAATATTTTCAGCCTTGGTCATCCTAACCGCGCGAGTGACAAAATTTAGATGAAAGCGAGTGATGTTAGCGTTGAAAAATGTTCGATCTTTTAAAAAGAGCTTTCTGCCGCTGGTGTTAAGTTCTGCCATATTGATCGTCACTTTGTACTATTTCACCGCAGATGAACCAGAGGTTACTCAGGAGCTGATGCCGGGCGCGGTGGAATACTGGCAGGAAACATTTCCGGCACAAACGGCAAGCTACCTGCGCACCGGGGAAATGGAGCCGACACCGCACGGTGGCTCGGTACCTTACCAAAAGCTGACCGCTTATCCCTTTATGCGGGCCATGTACCACGGGTTTGGTTTTTGGTTTGACTTCCGCGAATCACGAGGTCATATCCATGCGGTGGAAGATACGTTAATTACAGGGCGTGCCAAATTCGGCGGGGTCTGCTGGGCATGCAAGTCGGCCGATTATCCGGCGCTGACTGCCGATTACGGGCAAGAAGAGTTTGATACCATGTTCTGGAGCGAAGCAGCCGACAAAGCAAAACACCCCGTCTCTTGTATCGACTGCCACGATCCGCAAAGCCCGGGCTTCGCACTTCGCTTGACCCGGCCCTGGCTGGAGGAAGCGATCACCGCCCAGGGGCAAACTTTAGCCGACTTCGATCTGCGTTCGCTTACTTGTGCCCAATGTCACTCCGAATATTATTTTGAAGGCCCGGGTACGGCTAACAAGGTCGTCTTTCCCTGGACTGTCGGCTTCAGGCCCGAAGATGCGCTGGCACACTACGATGCGGAAGGGTTTTCCGACTGGATACACCCGCGCACCGGCGCCGGTGTCCTTAAAGTGCAACACCCGGAGTTCGAGTTTTTTCAGGGGAGCGTTCACGCCAATTTTGGCCTCTCCTGTGTCGATTGTCATATGCCGCGTATCCAGGACGCACAGGGAAACGAATTTACCCAACACT
>DATIKA010000129.1:0-5493 GCA_035478055.1 Candidatus Limnocylindrales bacterium
AAAGAATAATTTTGCCCTCGGCTTCCTGAACTTCTTTCAAAACGGCTTTAAGTCTTTCTTCAAACTCGCCACGGTATTTAGCCCCTGCAACCAGGGAACCCATGTCAAGAACGATGATCTTTTTGTTTTTTAATCCCTCCGGCACATCACGGGCGATAATGCGTCGGGCCAGACCCTCCACAACGGCGGTTTTACCGACACCGGGATCGCCGATCAAAACAGGGTTGTTTTTGGTGCGTCTCGACAATATCTCTATTACCCGCCGAATTTCTTCATCGCGCCCGATAACAGGGTCCAGTTTGCCTTTTGCAGCCTGTTCGGTCAGGTCGCGTCCATAGCGAAGCAGGGCTTCATAGGTGTCTTCCGGGTTATCGCTGGTTACCCGTTGGGAACCGCGTATTTTTTTCAGGGATTGCAGCAACGAGTTCCGATTCACCCCGGATTGACTGAACAGCAGTTTAAGATCGTCTTCGCTCTCCTCGACCAGTGCCAGTAAAATATGCTCAATGCTAACATAATCATCCCGGAGCTGTTTAGCTTCTTGCTCGGCTTTTGATAAGACTCGCGCCAGAGAAGAACTCATTTGCAGGGTACTTTCGTAGCCGGAAACGCGCGGCAGGGCAGCGAGTAGTTTTTCAAGGTCTTGTCCCAACCGGGAAGGATCGACACCAGCATGTTCCAAAAAACGGACAGTCAGGCTGCTTTCCTGATCCAACAACGCCGCCAGCAGGTGTTTTGGCCCCACTACCTGGTGCCCGCGGTTTGCTGCCAGCTCCTGGGCTGAAGTCAAAGCTTCGCGCGATTTATTGGTAAAACGATTTAAATCCATCTTCAATCACCTACATTCTACGCAGATGTTCAATTTCGTCTTGCAAGCTTTCAATTTTATCCAGCAAGTCAACGATGATCGCTGCCCCGACTGTGTTTACTCCACATTTTCTTTTCAGACGTAATATTTTATGTAGCCGCCGCAGTTCTTCCGGGTGGATTGTTTCTCCCTGAATTTCAATGATGCCCATTTCTTCCAGAAGCGCGATCATTGCCGGGTGAAATTCCAGGAAGCACTCGCTCAGGCTTTCCCGGATATCGGCATGGCAGTGAACATGCACCAGTTTCACATTGAACCCTCCCTATTATTTCGCAGGGCGTGCAGTTTTTCGTAGAGTTCTCTTTCCTCATCGCTCAGGTCTGGTGGTATATCGATCAGCAGCTTTACAAATTGGTCGCCGCGAATTTTATTTTTACCAGGGAAGCCCTTTTCTTTCAGGCGTAACCTATTGCCACTACGGCTGCCGGGTGGTATTTTCATATTTACCTTGCCGTCAAGAGTGCTAATCATAATGCGCCCGCCAAAGATAGCCTGGTCTGGTCGAATCACGATATCTGTTTCGATGTTGTTACCAGTGAGCCTAAACAGTTGGTGTGGAAGAAGGCGAACTTTTAAAAATAAGTCGCCCTTGGGAGCGCCACCGAGGCCGTTTTCACCCTGGCCTTTGAGGCGAATACGGCTTCCTTCGCTGACACCGGCCGGTATCTTGACTTCCAATGTTTTTTCATCGGGAATAGATCCTGTGCCGCCGCACTGTGGGCAGAACCCCCGGTTTTTTGTGCCGCTTCCGCCGCACTGCGGGCAAACCGAGCCTCCGGAAACCCGTATTGATTTGGTTGTTCCCAGATATGCCTCTTCAATTGTCAACTCAATTTCGCTTTCCAGATTTTCGCCCCTCACCGAGCCACGCCGGGCAGACGAGTGGCCGGCGGCTTTTTCCCGGAAAAACATATTAAAAAAATCGCTGAAGCCGCCGTCTTGTCCATAGTCGCCGGAAGTATAGTAACGTGTCCCGTTCATATCTGGCGGGGGCCTGAAATCCTGTCCCTCTTTCCATCTGCTGCCCAGCCTGTCGTAACGCTCCCTTTTCTCGGAGTCCTTCAAAACCTCATAGGCTTCGTTAATTCGTTTAAATTTTTCCTCAGCTTCTTTTTTTTCGTTGGCCGGATGCAGATCAGGGTGCCATTTGCGAGCCAGTTTTCGGTAAGCAGCCTTGATCTCTTTGTCGGTGGCGCTGCGGGGCACCTCTAAAAGTTCGTAATAATCTTGGAATTTCACAGACATATATATTCCTCCAACTGCTGTATGTAACTGCCCGGGTAGCAACCTGGTTTTCTTGTTACCCAACTGCCAGGCAAAGCCTCGGTAAAGGCGGGAAGCCCGGGCAGCTCTTTTTCATGTCTAATTGTCTTTCGTCTTTCTGGCTACCATCACCTGGGCCGGTTTGAGTAAAATGTCGCCGAACTGATAACCCGGACAAAGCTCTTCCGCCACACAGCCTTCTGCACAATCTTCAGTATTTTTGTAGCCGATACCTTCATGTTCTTCAGGGTTGAACGGTTTGCCGAGACAGGGGATCTTCGATACCCCGTGCTTGACAAGAAGATCATCAAACTGCCGTGCCATAATGCTTATACCTTGCGCTGCTGCGGGATCTTTAACCTGCATTCTGGCATGATCAAAGTGGTCTAGAAAAACGAGCAGGTCAATCAGTAGATCTTTTTTGGCGTTAATCCGCGTATTGTCGGCTTCGCGGATCGTCCGCTTGCGGTAATTGTCAAATTCAGCCAGGGCTCTTAAGCGACGGTTTCTCTCGTCGTTCAGTTCATGGTGCAGTTGTTCAACTTTCTCTGTCAGGCTCAAGTTATTATTAGTGCATTCGTCTTCTGTTTCCGGATACCCTTTTTTTCTTTCCTCCACCATGACACCTCCGGTCGCGCAGGAAATACACTTCCTTGAATGCTCATGATTGTTCGTGAGCAGATTTCCCGGCTAACTTTTATCTTTTCACTCGGGCCTTCCCCGGCACTTAGACTAGCTTGAAGGCAGGCGCTAAGGGCCGGGTCATGGCTCCGGGCTATATTCCAATTTTCAATCTCCGATCTTGAATCTTAAAACTTCTGGTAAGAGGTTGCCTTCCATCCTATTGTTCGTCAAATTCAGCATCGACCACGTCATCACCGCCGCTGCTGCTACCGCCGGGGTGTGCCTGCCGTGGGCTGCTGCCTTTTGTTCTTTGGTATGCGGCTTCCGACAGCGAATGAGCCGCTTGCCGCAGGTCGCTATGCAAGCTGCGCACTCGTTCGATGGCGGCGTTATCTTTCAGGGCGCTCTTCAGATCAGTCATGGTCTGTTCAAGGCGTGCTTTTTCGTGGACCGGTAAGGTGTCGCCGAGGTCTTTTAACTGGCGCTCAACCTGGTAAACCAGGCTGTCGGCTTCGTTGCGCTCATCAATTTCCTTGCGACGTTTTTTGTCTTCTTCACCATGCATTTGGGCTTCATTGACCATCCTTTCAATTTCATGGCGATCAAGGTTGGTCGAGCCGCTGATCGTGATCGTTTGTTCTTTTCCTGTCCCCTTATCGGTGGCACTTACTTTCAGGATCCCGTTAGCGTCGATATCGAAAGAGACCTCGATCTGCGGAATGCCACGCGGTGCGAGAGGTAAACCGTCAAGTTTAAACTGACCGAGGGAGCGGTTATCTTTGGCCAGCTCCCGTTCTCCCTGCAAGATGTTTATATCCACGGCCGGTTGGTTATCGTCAGCGGTCGAGAATATCTGGCTGTGCCTTGTCGGAATAGTACTGTTGCGTTCGATGATCCTGGTCATCACGCCGCCCATGGTTTCCACACCAAGCGAGAGAGGAGTTACGTCGAGCAAAACGACATCTTCCATCTCTCCGGCCAGCACTCCGGCCTGGATTGCTGCCCCAAGAGCCACAACTTCATCAGGGTTGACACTCTGGTTCGGTTGTTTGCCGATCAGCTCGCGCACCAGCTTTTGGACTGCTGGCATCCGGGTGCTGCCACCGACCAAAATTACCTCGTCAATATCTTTCTCGGTCAGCTTAGCATCGGCCAGAGCGTCTTTTACCGGCTGACGGCAGCGTTCTACCAGGTGATGGGTAAGATCATCCAGTTTAGCCCGGGTTAGCTTTGTATCCAGATGTTTGGGTCCGCTGGCATCGGCGGTGATAAACGGAACGCTGATCTGTGTTTCTGTGGTTGATGAAAGCTCGACCTTGGCTTTCTCGGCCGCTTCAATCAGCCGCTGCAGAGCTTGTTTATCCTGACGCAGATCGATACCCTGGTTTTTTTTAAATTCGTCGGCCAGCCAGTCGACAATTTCTTTGTCGAAGTTATCGCCACCCAGATGAGTATCGCCGTTTGTTGATTTTACCTCGAACACTCCGTCGCCGACTTCGAGAACCGATACGTCGAACGTGCCGCCGCCCAAGTCGAAAACGAGAATGGTTTCATTGGTTTTCTTGTCCAAACCGTAAGCGAGAGATGCCGCCGTCGGCTCGTTTATGATACGCAGTACGTTCAAACCGGCAATTTTTCCGGCGTCCTTGGTAGCCTGACGCTGAGCATCGTTGAAATAGGCAGGGACCGTAATCACAGCATCGGTTACTTTTTCACCCAGATACTTTGAGGCATCATCAACCAGTTTTTTCAGCACTATCGCTGATATTTCTTCCGGCGCATATTTTTTGTCGTTCACTTGGAACCGCACCGCATTGCTCGGACCGGAAATGACATTGTAGGGGACCAGTTTGCGTTCGGCTTCAACCTCGCCGAACTGGCGCCCGATAAAACGTTTCACTGAAAATAGAGTTTTTTCGGGATTCAGGGCGGCCTGCCGCTTGGCGACTTGCCCGACCAATCTTTCCCCGGAGTCTTTAAATGCAACTACCGAAGGGGTAGTTCTTGAACCTTCCGCATTGGTGATAACTTCAGGCTTGCCGCCTTCGATAACCGCAACTGCTGAAAAAGTTGTGCCTAAATCTATACCCACTGCTTTACCCATAACTGTTCACCTCATCTTCAAATTGTTGGTACCTGTGCCTGCCAGTTAATCCATCACACCATCGCTGGCTACCTTGACCCAGATACATTCCTGGGCATGGCCCGCCAGTTCGTCTTTGATCATATTGTGGATAGCTGTAATATCCTGAATGGTTTGGTTAAATATACTATTGCACCCTTCATCTAAATTAACGGCTATGCCTTCCTGGGCAATCTTTGTGATTGCATCGAGATGTTCGCGAATAAGGGTATATTTTTCCCTGGTGACAAGAGAATCGCGCATCATTGAGGCCTCTTCCTCGTCGAGAAGCTCGAACTTTTCTTTAGGTGCGCCACACTTGGGGCAGAAATCGGGGGGTTCCGATCCTTCATGGAGATAGCCGCATACTTCACAACGCCACATTTTCATTATATTTTCTCCTTTTAATCAGATAATGTTTTTGTTTTTAAAAACGGCAACAGCTGTTAGCGGATCCCGGTCGCTTTATCGTGCCAGATCTGCCTTGTTGTTTTAACAGATAGTTCCACGATTTCATGAATGCGGGGGTCCCTGATCCGGTAGATCACATTCAAGCCATCTTTTCGTGATTGCAGCAACCCCTCTTTTTTCAATACAGCAAGATGGCGGGATACAT
>DATIKA010000130.1:0-4995 GCA_035478055.1 Candidatus Limnocylindrales bacterium
TTGTTCCCCGCAGCGGTGGGAATACCGCTAAGCCACCTAAAGTAAAAACAAGACTAGCGAGTTCCACCAACAGCGAACTGCCCGCTTTTTCCAAAGATGAAAAAAATATTGAACCGATAATACTCACTGGCATAAAGAGTAGTGCCCAGCTAATAATGGTGGCGGCATGCAAAGTCAGGGCTACCGTTTCAGGGTGATCTGGTAGAAAAAGAGTGATCATTCAGGATATGTGTCCGCGAAAAAGCGCAAAAAAGAATACACCTAGAGCAACCGAAAAGATCATCAGCCGCCTTTAAGTTCCCCTGACCCGACTGTGCAAGCCGGCATCGTGGTTGTAACTAAGTATGGGTTGCGAACCGGTGCTCATTCCAACAAAAAACATTGAACCAAACACCAACAGGTATTCCACTATAGCAAACGCGGCTACGCCCTCGATCCCCGCAATAAGTAAGAATTGTCCGGTTAAATAGAAAAGTGGTCAACCCCACGGCTAGGCTATTAAACAACTCGGAAGAACCGTTGACAACAATAATTCGGAAATTGGTAAATCCTCCGCCGGGAAAGCCAAGTCGCAAACCGGGAAGACGCCTCAGATTTTTACACACATAATAGATTAGAAATATCAGCACTCCCAGTGATTGAGAAAGACCGGTCGCCAGTGCCGCACCGCCAATACCCATCTGCATCGGAAAAAGAAAGAGGTAACCCAGCAAAATATTAAGCAAAAACATGGACCCCATCACACCCGTAGCCAGGTTGGGGCGACCGTCAATCCGCATTGTCTGTTCCAGGAGAAATATGAGCACCATCGGAGCAAAAAAAGGATAGAGCATATTCAGGTATTGGCCGGCAAGATCTCCTGCAGACCCCGAAGTGCCAAGGGCGGTCAAAATCTGTGAAAAACCAATACTGTAAGCAAACTACCGCCATTACCCAATATGGCACCAAGTGCGATGACCATCCCGAGAGTACTGCGCGCTTTGTCCGCTTCACCGGCACCCTGAAGCACGGCCACACGGGCACTTCCGCCGAAGCCGATCATGTCGGCCAGGTCGATAAATAAGGCCAAAATCGGGTAAAGTATAAATACAGAGGCTAATGCTTCCGGTCCCAGGCTTCTGCCAACCATGATCGCATCAGCCACATAGTATGCGGTCAGGAAAATCGTCGATGTTACCGCTGGCAGCGCATTTTTCAAAATAAGACCGCCCAGTGGACGGGTCAGGAATGATTCCCTGACCGGGTCATTCAAAGAAGGCGGCTGGCCGTCCGATTCCATCCTATGATCATGAACAGTATTTTTTATGTTTTTTCTACCTGCTGTGGTCATTCCATGCTTCCTAACTGCTTACTTGCGCTTCCATTGAGACGATTGGGGCGATTTTGGTGGTGTCCGAAAAGTTTTTTTCTTACGCTGCCTTGGTGGAGGCGCTTCCTCTGTCAGTCTGACCGGTGTAGTATCTGGTTCCCTGGTTAATAGTTTCAGCGCTGCAGACATAAGGGCAACCGCATCATTTTCTTCCAGCATCGACTTCGCCATAGAAGTAAAAAAGCTGGTGTCTTCATTCTCTAAGGTACCTAGTACGAGATCCCTGGTAATACGCTGCCGCTCTTCTACAACTTCGCTTAAGGTAGGCGTTGGGAAAAGATGAATTTTTCGTTTAATATTTGATTCAATCAAACTAAGCTGATACCGCTCGCGGGGTGTGGCCAGAGTAACCGCTGTGCCCGTCTTACCGATACGTCCGGTTCGTCCAATACGATGCACATAGCTATCCGTATCCTGAGGAATATCAAAATTGTAAACATGGGTTACTCCCCCAATGTCCAGTCCCCGGGCGGCCACATCGGTTGCCACCAAAAGTTCGGTGGAGCCTTGCTTAAAATTACGCATGACACTGTCCCTCTTGCTCTGAGTCAGGTCACCATGAATTGCTTCAGCAGAATAACCCCGTTTATCCAAAGCTTCATTAATTTCATCTACCCTTTTCTTGGTACGGCCGAAAATAATCGCCCTTTCAGGGGACTGCACATCCAACACACGGCAGAGTACGTCAAACTTGTCTCTTTCCTGAACTTCAACATATTGCAGTTTGATATTTGTTACAGTCACTTCTTTCGGTTTTATTTGGATCAAAGTCGGATTCTGCATAAAACGCCGCGCCAAAGACTGCACACTATGTGAAATTGTTGCTGAAAAAAGCATCGTCTGACGCTCCAGGGGCACTTCTTTGAGAATTAATTCTATATCCTCAATAAAACCCATATCCAACATTTCATCCGCCTCATCAAGGACCACCAGAGAAACCTGTTGGAGACGAATAGTTTTTCTTCTCATATGGTCCATCAGACGCCCCGGCGTACCTACTATTATCTGCGGCTTGTTCTTCAATGACCGTATTTGGCGGTTAATATCCTGTCCCCCATAGACCGGAAGAGCCTTTATACCCTTATACTGACCGATTGTGTTAAGTTCTTCTGCTACTTGTATAGCCAGTTCTCTGGTCGGAGTGAGAACAAGACCTTTTATATCAGTTGCCTCTACCCCTATCTTTTCCACCAGGGGGATTCCAAATGCCGCTGTTTTACCTGTGCCCGTTTGAGCTTGCCCGATAATATCCTGCCCCAACATGGCGGGCGGAACTACCTCCTCCTGAATCGCAGTAGGCGACTCGAACCCCATCTTAAAAATTGCCTTCATTAGCGGACGGCTTAAACCCATTTGTTCAAATGACATTGTAAGTAAGTCTCCTCGCTTTGGTTATTTAATTTCAAAACTGCCGATATAAATATGCCAGAGCGTCAACCAGCTGATTCTGCCCCTCGTCCTGCTAACAGATAAAGAGCCGAACCAAAAACGAAGGTAAGCGCAATAATAATTATCCAGCCAATCTTAGGCATATACTTTACATTTTTGCGTCGCATAAGGTCTGTTACGGCTATGGCCATCAAACCAAGATTCAACACGAACAAAAGCAACACAACTATTAAAATAGTTCCCTCCAATATAAACCAATCCCTTCTCAGTCAATCATTCTGCAGTTTCTGAGTACAACACCATATGTACAACAATCTAACCACCATGATTATAACAAACCGGCGGCTTTTATGTCGACACTGTCGGATAATACCCTCAGAGCAGTTACATTTGGTAATTCGTACAGCCTCTTATTCCAGCTGCTTCAAAATAGCCCGGCAAAAAGCAGGCAGATCATCGGGAGTGCGGGATGTAATTAAATTGCCATCCACTACTACTTCTGCATCTACATACTCTGCACCAGCATTTACCACATCGTCCTTGATCGCCAAAACAGAGGTTGCTCTCTTGCCCCGCAACAAATCGGCAGAGGCTAACATCCAGGGAGCATGGCAAATAGCAGCCACCACCCCGCCTTGCCGGAACACCTCACGCACCAGATCAACCATAGCCACATCACGGCGCATATAGTCCGGGGCATAGCCGCCGGAGATAATCACCGCTGCAAACTGGCCGGGGTCCGCATCCCGGGCCGCTACCATCTCTTGCACAGGCAGTCCGACCTTGCTGTTATATACTGCTTTCCGACCGGTGCCTACCACAACCACTTCATAGCCGGCTTCACGAAAACGGTAAAAGGGATACCAAAATTCCATTTCATTATATAAATCCTCCACCAAGAGAGCCACCTTGCGAATCATTTTTCTCAACCCCTTCTGTGAATTATCCGGAACAATAAGCGTTCCCTTTTTTTACCACCCTTTATTAAAAATATGCAGCACCCAGTCCACTCCAAGCAATTCCCCGCTCGCCTGTGAACTGGCCTGCCCGGTTTCACCAGATCGCGTCATACAACGGTTTCTGATCGCCGGTTATCTGCCAACTGTAACCGGCCCTGATCGCGGTTGATAAACTGCCCTGTCCATGACCTGCCACAGGTTGATAAGGACAAGCTCAATTTCATCGTCAGCACCAAACGTTTAACGGTCATCACGAATTACTCCCAGCTCCCTGTTCCATTTTAACACAGCACCCAACAGAGAATACACAATAGCATAAACAGCATCTTAACATCGCTTTTCCAAAACTCTTATTGTGCGTATCCTGTAGTTGGTTCATAATTAAACTGCACAAATGTATATAATTCCAGGCAAACGATTTGAAAGGTGCACTATGGATATTAACCAAGCCAAAGATTCTGTAATTTCAGCTGGGAAGAAACTTTTGGAATCTGGGCTGATTGCCCGAACATGGGGTAATGTCAGCTGCCGCCTCAGTGATCATCAATTTGTGATTACTCCAAGTGGAAGACCATATGAAACTCTCACTCCAAACGAGATCGTTTCAGTAAACATTATTGATTGCGGTTTTGAAGGAGCGATCGAGCCTTCTTCCGAAAAAGGCGTTCATGCCGTAATTTACGGGCAGCGAAGCGATATAAACTTTATTATTCATACTCACCAGCTTTACGCCTCTGCCGTAAGCCCCCTGCAAACAGATATTCCGGTCACTTCCCCTACTGCCGCTGCCATGATCGGAGACAGGGTAATCTGTGCGCCTTACGCCCTGCCCGGCACGAAGACTATTACACAAACATTCGCTGCATCGCTGGCCCGCTCTACCGGCAAAGCATTTCTGATGGCTTATCACGGTGCGATATGCTTTGGGAAAAATTATGAGGAAACATTTCAAGTTGCCGCTCTACTGGAAAAGGTTTGTAAAGACTTTATCAAGCACCGTTATCTTCGTTTAAGTGGGCAAAAGGAATTCGATTGTGACCGGATGCGGGCCTTTTATGTAAGCAAATCTGCTGGAGTTAAGTCGCTTCCTTGTTCCGGCCTGAAGCGGCCTCTTTACAACAGTGAAAGATCGGGCGAACAAATAATACTCTATCTTAATGGAACTGCTGCCCAACCTTTTCCGGATGGCGAACAGAAACTAATCCGCTTCGATATAACAGTGGATAACGATTTACGGCCGTATAATTTGCCGGCGGAAGCTGCAGTTCACCGGGAAAT
>DATIKA010000131.1:0-4497 GCA_035478055.1 Candidatus Limnocylindrales bacterium
ATCAGGCAGATGAACAAAGTGCCCTTGTAACGCTTCATTAATTCAAACGCCCCAGCCATTCATCACGGTTGGAGGCATTCCCGTCAGTTAAATGTATGATGCTTTCAAAAGTAGGCTCAGTTCCAATTTAGTGTTGAAAATCGAGCCATCTTTAGCTGCAATACGGGAAAAGACCGAAAGGATGTTCGTTATGGATGCCATCTTCGATGGTGTCACTACCTGATGCGGTGCTCAACTATCTTGCTTGGCGTCTTTCCGCCGAGGGAGTGACCGCTTGAAGCCATGGCAGTTACTGGTTCAAAAAGCTGCAGCCTCACCATTGCCCACACGAGGGCCTCATTGCGGTTGCGGGCTGACCAGTAATGAAGCGGTTAAAGTCAACAATAGACTGGAACAGAGCCTTATTTATTGTCATGGTCATCACCATCTCACTGACTGCTGGTACTGGCCACTTAATTTTTTCCGGCAAAACGAATAATTGCAATCATTTTTTTTACATGACTAAACGTAGCCATCACTCTATAGGGGGAAGGCATGGGCTACAGCGTTCCCTGTAAGACTAACTGCAACTTCACTTTTGTAAGATTTACTGCAACCCCACGCCGTTAACCCGGTTGCATTTACTTTGTCAACTAACATAAAATTACGAATTGTAGTAAAAAAGTAAAAAAGTATTGACATAATCGCGACATTGGTTTATGATACCGTTGAAAAGGTGTAAAATGATTTTAACCTGACCGATAAAGGCTTGTCTGCCGTGAGGCAGATAGGTAATGCCGGGTTTCAGCTTGAGATAAGCGGAGCCGTCTGGGCTGCCGAAGCAGGTATCTTGGACCAAGCAATTATCGGTCTCTCACAGTTGAGGGGCTGTTTTTATTTTTAAAGAACTTCAACAAAGAAAGCTGATTTTTTGCCTGAGGAATATCGAACAGCGATAAACCTGGAAGGATGGTAAAAATGAGAAATTTAGAAATTGAAAAAGGGTTTGTCATGCCAACGGTGTTGATTGCGATGCTGGTCGTCGGTTTGCTTGCGACTGCACTGTGGCATTACGGTAATAGTGAAATGAGACAGGCTGAATTAGAGGAAAAACGAACTAATGCGTTTTATATTGCCCGCGCCGGAGCTGAATCGGTCGGCCGTTACATTATGGCGAACCCTGCTGTGCTGAATTCAATTCCGGATGTTGATGACTACATGAGTTCTGCTGATCTTGATTTTGAAGTTAACTATTTCGGCGAAACTGTTCACGTTGGCACATTGAACGTTTTAATTAAGCGAATTGAACAGGAACGAGTTAAAATTACCGGAACCGGTAATGTTGACGATATTATTCAGGACGTCAGCATGATTATTAAAAAAGACGAAGGGCTTGATGTAAACGCGGTTGTCTACTCGACCGGCAGCATGGAATTCCACGGAAGTGCCATGGTTACCGGTAACCTGATATCCGGGGGAAGTATCGTTCCTCCCATTGGTTTCACCGGAATAATCAGAAAGAACGTGGAGCTTGTCTTTCCTCCTCCCGACCCAGACTTCCCGCCTGTACCTGGCACTGAGGGTAGACCTGGTTATTCAGATAATCTAACAGTAGGCAGCAGCCCGATTGTTACGATCAGCAGCAGCCCCGCTGTCTTCTATTACCTGATAGCGATTAATAAAGGCGGAAGTCTCGTAATCAATGCCGCTTCAAATGCGGTTACTGTCGAAACCAGACTTTTAGTCATGCATAATAATGCAGAGCAATTTGAGTTTGTCACCAAAGAAGGCAAGCACATTGTCCTGATCGTTGATGAAATGACAATGAGGCGAGTCACTGTTTCAGGAGACGGCATCGCTTTCATCTATGTGCGCTCAAGGCTGAATGTGCAAACACCGCATGCCGATTTCAATGTCGGCCCTAGTGCCACACTGGCAGTTTACCTTGGACCGGGTGCTATCATGGATGTGCGGGCAAACGCTTACTTTGAAGGCCTGGTTTACGGTCCGGAAGGGATCGTCGAGATGGCAGGCAATGCCGATTTTAACGGGAGAATGATCGTTCAGCAGCTAAAGGGAAAGGGTGCTAACATTGGTTCCTCCGATACAAACGTGACCCGTGATTTCAGCTGGAATGTGATCGGTTTGAAATATGGCAGACCCTATTCGATCGAATATTTTGTTGACTAACAATCAGCAGAGGATGGTGACTTATGAATTTATTAGGCATTAGAAAAAAATCATGCAGCCGGTTCTGGGCATTGAAGTCCGAGCAAGGTTTTTCTCTGCTTGAGCTGCTAATGGCACTGCTAATCCTAATGGTCATCGTTATTGCTTTTACTCCTCTGCTGTTAAACAGTATCGAACGTATAACTTATGCCGGAGACAAAAGTGAAGCTATCTACATGGGGCAGTCTGACCTTGAAGTCGCTATCTCTGAACGAATAACCGTAGATGGTCATGAATTGGTGTTTACCTTTGACACCACGGAAATATCGGTGCCGGGTGGCCTGGTTGAAGCGAAAACAACTGAAGGGCGAGCAGAAGCTTGGCTGAGTGGGTTTGTGCCGTTTGTTCCTTCGATAAGTCTTTACCTAAATCCCCTGCCTTTAGTCGAAGGTTATAATGCTACCGAAATTATTATCATGGGCCATAACACAAATTTCAACCTGGCACTTACTCAGGACAGACGAATCGAATTCTATGATAAAAAAGGTTTAGCGGTACCCGTAAATTCTTACGATTTTGGTATCAGAAGTCTGGCTAGCCTTCCGGAAGATGTACCGGATAATTTTGACGAATATGCAAGTTTTAGACTTAGCCCGGGGTTAACTAACAGTAACAGCATTTACAGGGTTGAGTTAAGCTGGGAAATTGAAAATGATATTATGGTTACGGTCCGTTCGCGCCTGCAGGTGGTTTTGCCTTACGCCGTTACAGTTGGTGACCCACCGGGAATGTGGATTTCTCCCGATGCAGAGAAAACATGGAGAGGTAAAAGTCAAGCGGGGCTGACTCTTGGTCGCCTGAATGATATAGTCTGGACCGGCTTTGAGTTTTTGGCAGTTGATGCCGGCGGAAGGGTTGTTTCCTGGAGGGATGAAAAGGACATTGTTGCATCCGGGCTAGCCAGTGCCATTACAAGCCTGAATGCTGTTTGCTCGAGTGTGGATGCTTACATTGTAGTTGGCGATACGGGGTTGATCTGGAGATCGACTAATGCTGTCAATTGGATGGAAGTACATAACCAGGGCAACGATAATCTGAATGCAGTAGCCTGGAGTGATGACGAAACCAGATTTGTTGCAGTCGGAGATCGCGGGACGCTCTTAACTTCGATCGATGGAACAACTTGGGAAGATTACAGTGACGATAGCTTACCTAATACGATTCCCAGCGCCACGTTAACTGGTGTTGCCTATGGGAAGAATTTTTGGGTGGTTGTCGGCACCGTTGCCGGCGCTGGTGGCTCCGGCAAAAATGCTGTTATTTTACGGCGTTCAGCCAGCACAGACGCCGACCCATGGGAAGAGATGATTATAAACGAGACCCTTCCCGGGCTGAACGATGTGCTGTTTGACGGAACGCGGTTTATTGCGGTCGGGGATAGCGGCACCGTGATTACTTCTCTGGATGGTGAAGTATGGACGCTTATCGAGGATCTTGGGACGGGTGTTGATCTTAACGCGGTTGCTTGGGGTGCTATTGTTGACAATCGTGATAATTATATAATAGTTGGCGACAGCGGTACTGTTCTTACCTGGACCGGTGTTCAAGGTGTTCCGTGGGTTTTGCAACCTTCAGTTACAAGTGGAAATCTACATGGAGTAGCAGTGAGGTGGAAGGAATGATTACCAGGCAAATCAGTAATCAGAACGGTTTATCGCTGGTGGAGCTGCTGATCACCATCAGCTTGCTTGTAGTAATCCTGTCATTGGGCTTCTTATATCTAGGCTTTGGCGTGCAGGCCTTTGAAGAGGGAGAACGGCGGGCCATTGCCCAACAGGCAGTCAGGACTACATCTGACTTTATAACCGATGAACTGCGCTTTGCCAAACAAATCGAAATTAACCCGGTGGGCGGATTAACTGAAGCTGGATTCCGGTATTTTTTTCTGAGGGACGGTTCGATAATTTTTAAAAGTGACGACCTATACCAGCCAGAGCGGATCCTGGCTGACAGCTTGGCCGATGCTATGATTTATAACATTGTATTTACAAGCAACGTGCCAGATGACGTCGTAATCTTTACGATCACAGCCGATAATGATCTTTACGAAATCACTACCCGTGTCCAGGCGCTCAACGTGGGATTGTTCCGGGAATTTAGTTATGCATTATACGGGAGGCTGATCCAGGTCAACGCTGGAGATAACACAATAATCAAGTACAGGAAACCGTAAGAAAACTAAATTTCCTGATTCAAAAACGCTCATTAAGAGTTTGGTAAAAACGAACCAGTAAACTGCCAACACTAAATCTATATGATCTGCCGTTTTTGTAGCATCCTCTTCCTATA
>DATIKA010000132.1:0-2736 GCA_035478055.1 Candidatus Limnocylindrales bacterium
GAGGGGTGTCCGAAGGACGGGGTGGTGCATGAAAATTACAAATTACCCCTTGTTAAGCGTCATTTGCAATGCCGCCTCAGAACATTTAAAAACGGGTTGACCAGAATCAACTAAAAATCCATCTCTACTAAATAGCACAAAAAATTGTATTTTTGTGAACATCCAGTCCGCATGCTCTTTTCATAAAACAAATATGATAAATTAGGAGGTAAATCAATGAAAAAGAAAATGTTGCTAATTTCGCTAACATTGCTGTTGGTCATGAGCTTGGTTGCTATCGGCTGTCCTCCACCAGTGGTGGTGGAGCCAGTACCACCGGTAGTAGTAGAACTGATCGACGGACACCTTGACATGGTGGCGCCATACGGCATGGTCTCTACCGCCCATCCCTTGGCAACTCAAGTGGGGGTGGATATTCTGAGGCGGGGGGGTAATGCCATTGATGCTGCAGTGGCTGCGGCCTTCACACTTGCGGTAGTCGAGCCTGCCGGTTCTGGCCTGGGCGGTGGTGGTTTTATGCTCATCTACCACGCGGCCACTGGAGAGGTAACCAGTATCGACTACCGGGAGACAGCGCCAAGCTTGGTGACCGCTGATATATTCCTGTGCCCAGAGGGCAGACTGAAACCTAGAGAAGCCGTATCCAGTTATTTGTGGGCGGGTGTGCCCGGAACAGTGGCTGGCTTTGCCCTGGCTCTAGAGAGATACGGGAGCATCAGTCTAGCCGACGCTGTGCACAGGGCGATCTACTACGCGGAAACTGGGATTCCAGTAGTGGGCTACTTGTACAATCTCATCATAGATTCGACCATGATGGCCAGCTTTAATGCTCACCCCGCGGCAGCCGCCATCTTCACGAAAAATAGCGAGCCTTTTGACTATGGTGACATCTTGGTGCAAAAAGATCTGGCTAAGACCCTGCGTCTGATTGCCGCTGAAGGCCCCGACGCCTTCTATAGAGGATCAATTGCGGAGGCCATTGCCACTCACATGGCTGCCGTGGGTGGCTTGATCACCAAGGAGGATCTGGCCAATTTCCAGCCTATTATCCGGGAGGCGGTAAGGGGGATTTATCGCGGCTATGAGATCATTTCCATGCCTCTCTCTAGCGCCGGCGGTATCCAGATCATCCAGATGTTGAATATTCTGGAGGGTTTCGAAGTCAGTGCCATGGTACATAACTCCGCGGAGCATATTCATCTCCTGGCCGAGACTATGAAGCGGTCTTTCGCGAACCGGCGCGCATTCATGGGCGATATTGACTTCGTTGATGTTCCTGTGAAGGGCCTCATCTCGAAAGAGTATGCCGCCTACTTGCGGGATGGGATCGACCTAGAGCGACCTGCAATCGAGGTGAAGGCTGGCGATCCGGCTGCGTTTGAAAACAGCCAAACTACTCACCTAGTGGTGAAAGACAGGGAAGGCAATGTGGTTTCCAAAACTGTTTCCATTGGTTGGGGGTTCGGTCTCGGAGGGCTTATTCCCGGCACCGGGATACTACTTAATAACCAGGTACATGGCTTTCGCCCCTATCTCCTCTACCCCGATCACCCCAACTTCATTGAGCCCGGCAAAAGGCCATTGAGCAGTATGGCCCCGACTATCATCTTCAGGGATGGAGTGCCTTTCCTCGCTGTTGGTTCGCCTGGGGCAAAACGCATTGTAACCGCTGTCTTGCAGATCATCTCCAATGTCATCGACTTTGATATGGGCATCCAGGCTGCCATTAACGCACCCCGCATCCACAACGAAGGGCAGGAAATCCAGATGGAAGACCGTATTCCCGAGGAGGTCAGGGAGGAGCTGAAGGCAATGGGTCATGAGATCTCTGTCCGGGGTAGCTTTGACCCGCATTTCGGTGGTGCCCACGCAATCCTCGTTGTAGATGGCATGATGCGTGGTGGCGCCGACCCACGGCGCGACGGAGTAGCCATTGGCTTGGACGGGAGGTAAGCAGTTATGAGAGTGAATGGCGCAAAATTAGTTCTCTTTCTTCTGCTAGGATTGGCTGTGGCGCTGGCCTTCGGTTGCCCCACTGCTGATCCAGCTCCTGTAGATAAGAACATCGTCCCACAGGTAGAAGGCCTGATCAATCCCTTCGCCCGAGAACCGGCTGTCCTCACATCGATCGGGCAGGTTGCCGAGGTGTTTATAGTGAAAACACTGCTGGAGCAGGCTGAAATCCAACATAGCTTCAATATCCTGCTCCAGGCTCTGGACTTGACCGAGCAATACAAGACTCTGATCCTTGAGGTTGGTGTAGTTGGAACTGGAACTGGCGGTCATCGTTTCTCATATCGGTGGGGTATGTATTTTTAGAAGCAATATTGAAAATCTTTTTTTAATTTTACTTCGATTTTATTAAAGTCGTTAATGGGTTCTACGATTTTTTCGAAATCTCTGTATGCCGTTAGGCAAGAAAACAGAAAAAACGAATTTTTAGAACCCACCAGAACTAAAAATTAACTTACAATGAAACATTTTGCGTTATATATACTTCTGGGAATTGTCTCCGTTTTGGCATTTGTAAGTTGTTCGTCATCGATCGATCAATTAAGAGTCAATGTAGGCATTGCCGACATCTCACCTGAAGAGCCGGTTTCTTTAGCCGGTTTTGCGGCACGCGAGGGGCTTTCAACCGGTATCCACAGGCCTTTGAAAACACGTTGCCTGGTGATTGAGAACGATTCGGAAAGGATTATGATTATTTCCAACGATATGATGGAAATATCCATA
>DATIKA010000133.1:0-2969 GCA_035478055.1 Candidatus Limnocylindrales bacterium
CGTAGACCTCAGTTTTAAAAACCCGCTCAAACTCTATTAACACCTCCCGGGGTACCGGAGCAGCTGCAGTCAGGGTAAACCGGATCGATTCGGGTAGTTTCACCTCACTAAAAGCAGCGATTTGCAGCAGGTGAATCAGGATGGTTGGCACCGCTGCGAAAATAGTGGTCTTAGATTGAGTCATAACTTCGATCAGTTTAAGCGGATCATACTGGGGCACCAAAACCAGTTTCGCACCATAGAGCAACCCGGTTATGACCAGTGCGCTAAGTGCGTAAGAATGATAAATTGGAAGCACTACCAATACACTTTCTTTTTCATCCATTTCGGTAATTGAGCGACAAGCTACAGAATGATAGTAAAATCCGCAGTCGCGCAGCATCGCACCTTTTGGCCTTCCTGTTGTACCCGATGTGTAGAGTAGTACTGCCAGATCTTCAGGATCACGCTTGACAAGAGGAGCTTTATCGCTTTCCTGACCAATAAATTTTTGAAAGTTAATTGCCCCAAAAGGCGTTGCACCGGCTCGCCCGGATCGACTTCGCTTCGCCACGTCTATCCCTTCGGATTGAGCCTCTTCTTGACGGACAAATACATCCGCTCCACAAATAACCCCTTTCTTGCCGACGCCCTGAACAATGAGAGTATTGGGTGGTCGCTTACTGCCCAGAAATTTTCCGGCGATCTTCCCCTCAGCGATTGCTGCCGGAAGCGCCAGCAAATCTCCAACGTCAGTATTCAAGCGACTCATAAATCGCCACCGCTTTTCCATAAAGAATCACCTCTGGCACAAATATTTTAAGTTGAAATATAATACGCCTTCGGAAATCATCCTGACTTTAAAATATTATAGTTTCCTTCCAGCTTCCATATCCAGGTATTCATCAACTTCGTCAAAAAAGCGGCTGATAGTATCGTCCGAGACTTTCTCGGTAAAGAAGCTTACAACCACGGTTAAGGTGACACACACGATCAGGGCAATTATGGGAAATTCGATGATAAACAGAGGCGGGTGAATATATCCGGCAATAAGGTAAACAAAACCGCCGACCATACCAGCGATAACCCCCCAGGTAGTGGCTCCCTTCCATAACAGTCCGAACCAAAGCGCCGGCAGCCAGACAAATAGCCCACTGGAAGCGATGATAATTACAAACGCGATCCGCTCTTGAAGCAGCGCGACAATACCGATACTGATTAACACTAAGAAGACCATGGCCCAACGAGCCCAGCGGATCAATTGCGCATCAGTGACATCTTGCTTTAACACATAAAGTATATCCCTTGAAATAAGAGTCCCTGCCCCCATGAGCTGGATAGCAGCCGTAGAAATCGCTGCAGCGACTACCGCCAAGATAAAAAAAACAGACATCCACTCTGGCAAAAACCGGGTGATAACAACCTGCAGCGCAGCGTCAGCGCTGCTGCCGGTAAGACCTGGGAAAACAGCGGGAGCAACTAGGCTGCCAAACACTGTTAGCACAAAGTAAATAGCGCCGGCCATGATAAGAAAGAGAACTGCCAACCACTTAAAAACAGTAATGTTTCGAGCCCCCATGGTAGAAAGCATAATATGGGGAAAACTGATGGTACAGAAACCTGCTATGAACGTGGCTATGACCATTGCCGGAGCATATATACCCATGGGACCCAGAGTGGTCAACTGACTGGGATTGTTCTGCGCCAGGATGACTGCCGCCTCAGATAATCCCCCGGGAAGAGTCACCCGCACCACCCAGAAGAAGGATCCAAACAATCCAATAAGAAAGATCAAACCTAAAAAAACATTAACCCAAGCCACGCTACGCATACCGCCCACGAGCACGATCATCAGCATCAAGACAACCATAAACAAAACTCCGACCATAACAGGGATACCTAAACCTGCATGCATAGCCAGACCTGTGAGCAAAGGTTGAACTGCAATATACGGAATCAGAAAAATTACCAACATCACAGCCATACTGACCCGCAAAAACTTCGATTCATACCGTTCTCCAAGAATTTCCACTGGCGAGATAATATTATTTAACCGTGCTGCAGTAGTTAACCGAGGACCCAAAAAGATCAACATGGCCGCATAACCAATGGCAAGACCCCAACCAAACATACTAAATCCTGGCCCATCCAGATACATACCACCGGGATATGCGAGCAATGTCCAGGGACCCAAAACTCCAAACATAATGAAAAACAGCATAACAACTACCCCCAGCGAACGGCTAGCCAAAAGGTAGTCTTCCGCTGTTTTGGCAGAAAAGCGATACCCGTAGATGCTGACTAGAAGCACCACCAACCCAAAGACAATGACAACAATGGACGATAACATTTCTGAGCCCCCCAGCTGCATGTGTCAGATCTTATCTTACTAAATACTAAAACCTCATTTGGTTAACGATACGGCCAATAACTTTTTACATAAATTGCTAAAGCAACCAGCCAAACTAACATTATCACTGCACCACTAAGCACCGGAACGGTTATCCAGCCAAAAAACAACGTACCCGGTTCAAAAAGAAACGGCAAGATTGCTACGGCAAAAACTAAGCTGGACACAAGAACAACAATAAAAAGCTTTCCCGGGGTATGTCTGGTTATTTCTCGCATAAATCCACCTCCCATCGTATCTAGTTATCTCTTGCCGTCACAAACCTATTTAGCAGAGCTGAGACGGTCTATAAAAACAACGGCTAAAATCAGTTACCGCAAATACTGTCATGACTGCGCTGTTTTCACAAATAGCGTATATATGTGTGTTGCTAATACCGACTGCAACAGTTGGGCAACCAGTATAGTATGTCAGGCCGATCAGCAGCAGTAGCCTCTTCCAGAAAAGCGTTCATGGCCTGGCAAAATAAGTGAAAAAGTATTTCCTGTCTGTTGTAGAAATAATGGTAAACACGGTTCTTAGTTATCCTGATCCATATGACTATTTGGTCAATGCTTATCGCTTAGCAAATACGCGTGAG
>DATIKA010000134.1:0-2182 GCA_035478055.1 Candidatus Limnocylindrales bacterium
GCCAACGTGCTGCGTTCGATCTTACGCCAGGATCCGGATGTGATCATGGTTGGTGAAATAAGAGATCTGGAAACTGCAAAAATTGCCACTCAGGCGGCACTTACCGGTCACCTGGTTTTAAGCACTCTTCATACCAACAACGCTTGCGGAGCGGTCACGCGTTTGATGGATATGGGTATGGAAAACTATCTGGTAACCGCTTCCCTGGTCGGGGTCGTCGCCCAAAGGCTGGTCAGAAAAAATTGTCTGCAATGTTCCGCTGCATACCGGTTGGCAGAAGAAGAAAGGCTTTTTTTCCAACAATTCTTTCACAAAGTTCCGCCGGAAAAGTTGTCTAAAGGGTCAGGCTGCAAGTATTGCAACCAGACCGGTTATCGCGGCCGCATTTCGATTCAGGAACTGTTGGTTCTTAACCAGGAGCTGAAGGGCTTGATCCTGAACGGGGCAACTGCTGAAATGCTGCAGGTGAAAGCGGTAGAGCAGGGCATGGTGCCTCTGATCAGTGACGGGCTGCGTTGCCTCGAGGCAGGTATTACCACCGTTGACGAGGTCGTCCGGACCGTTTTCAGCAGTGTTTTCGATGCTGAAGCTTCCGGTTACGCCGAAAGCACCGCTTTTACGGCTCAGCTGCAGAAAAGGGGGAAACGGGATTTTGCCATTGATTTCCCGGAGAAAAATTGAATTGCCCGTGGTGAGCCGACGAAATAATGAGCGGGCTTTTACCCTGGTTGAGCTTCTCTGTGTTTTGACCCTTCTGGGCATGATGATGATGGTTGCTATACCTGCCATGTTTGATGCAGGAGAGCAGCGAAACCTGGAGATAGCAGCACGGGCCATGGCAACGGACATGCGCTTAGCACAGCAAACGGCCATCACCACAGGCGCAGTACGCTGCATCAACATCAGGATTACTGTGAACGACTACCGGATTGGCGATTGTGTCAGTCCTAATTGGGTGCGGGTGCGCATGCCGGAGGGCGTAACAATACGTTCAACCACGTTTCCTGTAACCGGCGGTTTTCCGCTGTTGCGCTTCAACCGTAACGGCGCACCGAACATAGGAGGCACTGTGGATCTGGTAAACACCGCCGGGGAGATTCTCTATGTCATTGTTACCCCGGCAACAGGCAGGGTGCGTATTTCTGATGTGCCGCCCGAACACTGGTGAGGTTGTTCCATGAGAACGCCGTTTAACCGACCATGGATTACCAGGCACGCGCGACCGGCAGAGTATGCCGAAAGGGAAGGGGCAAAATAATATCTGCGCATTGAACTGGAAAAAGCATAATATTATTCTGATCGGCTTTATGGGGACGGGTAAGACTGCAGTGGGGGCAATCCTGGCCCAGCGCCTGCACAGGCGCCTGATTGATACCGATAGCCTGGTCGAAGAGTCGACCGGGTTAAGTATACCCAGCCTCTTTGCCCGGTTTGGTGAAGCATATTTCAGGGACCGGGAAAGTGAGGTGATCGCCTCGCTTGGCCGCTTTCCTGCCGGCACCCTGATCGTTTCTACCGGTGGAGGTGCGCTGCTGAGAGAATCTAACAGAGAGTTACTCAGGCAAAACGGGGTGCTTGTTTTGCTTACAGCTTCGCCTCTCGCGATATTGCGAAGGGTTACGAAGACCGGTGAACGACCTCTTTTGGTTGGTCCCGGGGCAAGGCAAAAAATTATAAGACTGTTAAAAGACAGGAAAGAGTGTTATAGTAAGTATGACTTGAAATTCGATACCACCGGCCGTACACCGCAGCGGGTTGCCCGCGACATTATCAGGGAGTTGGGTTTGTAATGGTGGCACTTCGTTTGCTCAACTTTGAACGCTGTTAACTTGAAAGATTTATTTCGCAAAGGGGTCGAAGCGTGGTGCATAAGAAGATTCTTGTTCTGCACGGGCCTAACCTGAATTTGTTGGGGGTGAGAGAACCAGATGTTTATGGCTCTCTGACCCTGGCAGAGATAAACAACGCATTGATCGAGTCCGGCACGGCATCAGGCGTGACGGTGGAGTGCTATCAATCGAATCACGAAGGTGCGCTTATTGACCGCATCCATGCCGCTCATAATGTTTTTGACGGAATTTTATTGAATCCGGGGGCATTGACTCATTACAGCTATTCATTGCGTGATGCGCTGTCTGCCGTTGATCTGCCCTTGATCGAAGTTCACCTGAGCAATATTTAT
>DATIKA010000135.1:0-10414 GCA_035478055.1 Candidatus Limnocylindrales bacterium
CAAGCCTACAGTGTTCTGGCCAATAGCGGGGTAAGGGTAGACTTACATGTTGTGAGGAAAATTGTTGATCGTGATGGAGAAACCATTTATGAACATAAGTCCAACCCGGAACAGGTCCTGAGCCCCCAGACGACTTTTATCATCAATGATATCCAGCAAGATTTTGTGCGCCATTATTTAGGGCGCAATCTACAAATTGATCGGCCGGTGGCCGCAAAAACCGGAACTTCCGACGGTTGGAATGACGCTTACCTCATCGCCTATACTCCGAATCTGGTTGTTTCTTTCTGGATGGGTTTTGACGAACCCAGGATGGGAGCTGTAAGGGACGGATGGCGTTTTTCAACTGCTTTTATGCGCGAAATTTTATTGAAGGCATTCCAAAATCTGGAGATAAAAGAGTTTACAATGCCACCGGGAATTGTCCAGGTTTCAGTATGCACAAAATCAGGTCTTTTACCCAACGATGCCTGCCGGCAAGCGGGCACCGTCAGAAGTGATTTCTTTATAGAAAGGCATGTTCCCAAAGTCACCTGTGATTTACATATAAGCGGCTTCTGGCCAGGAACAGGAACTTACAGGCGGCCCCCCTACATTATCACCGATAAACGATGGGACGCTGAAGGAGGAGGCCCGGGGCGAGGCCCGGAGGATGCAACTGATCTAACTTCGGTGATGCCACCTGAGGGGCAACCTGATCAAAATAATCAGGCTGCTCCGGACACCACCACTACACCTGAACTTGTAACGGTGCCAGATTTAGTGAACGTCCCTCGGGACACAGCAGAGATGAGAATTTGGTTTGCTGGCCTGGTAGCAGGGTTTATCGATGAACAGTTTGATGCTACTGTTCCAGCCGGAACAGTAATCATGCAGACGCCAGCAGCCGGAACAGTGGTAAACAGAGGCACCTTGGTTCACATCGTAGTATCCAGAGGCCCGGAGCAATAATCTTCAGCGGCGTTTTTTTACTTGGGATACCGTTTGTTACGTATCCCATCCAATAACCATTAGCTTTTTAGCTCAACCACGGTCACGCCTTCGCCCCCCTCCGAAGGCAGACCACTTCGGAAAACAGACACCAGGTTGTGTTGTTTTAGATAAATTCGCAAGCCCTGTTTCAGCTTACCGGTCCCCTTCCCGTGGATGATGTTGACCCGGGTCAACCCGGCCCAAAGGGCGTTATCCAGGAGTTTATCGACAATTGGTTGTGCTTCTTCCAGATTTAATCCGCGCAGATCAACCGTGTTGCTGATCGCAAAATCTTCCTGAATGGTATAGCTCCCCGTTTTAATCTGATCTTTATTGGCTGCAGATTTCCCGAATGGCTCATCTTTTCTCAGTTCGTTCAAGGGCACATGAACTTTAACTGAACCGATCAGGATCACGGCCTCAGCATCGGAGAAAGTAACAATCTCGCCAGTTTGTTTTAATCTGTCAATATAAACGATCTGGCCTGCGACCAACTCGTCGTCAGTTAACTCGCGACCCCGACTCTGTTCTTCCGTCAGTGCATTCTCCCGACGTAAACGATGCAAGTTTTGGCGAATCTGCTCGGCCCTGGTTTGCGGCTGTTCTCCTCCTTCAGCCTTAATATTACGCAACTCTTTGATCATCTCATCGATACTGCTTTTTGTCCTTCGCACCAGGTGGCGGGCTTCTTCACGGGCCTCTCTCAATATCTCCTCACGCCGCATGCGCAGCAAGGTTTGTTCTTTTTCCAGTTCGGCCATTAGCACTTCGGCTTTGCTTCTCTCCAGAACAGCCTGACGGCTTTCTCTCGAGTAACGTTGTTGATCTTCAACCAGGCTGGCAATAACCGACTCAACCTGATCATGCGAGCGATGCAGGAAACTTCTTGCTTTCTGTAAAACACTTTCCGGTAAACCCAGCTGCCCGGCAATAATGAAAGCATTACTTTGCCCCGGCACACCCTGCAATAAACGATAGGTTGGCGCAAGTGTTTCCAGATCGAACTCCATGGCTGCATTTTGCATTTTCTCCTGCACCTGTGCAAAAAGTTTGAGCTCATTGATATGGGTGGTCGATACTGTCAGTGCTCCACTAAAAGTGAGTTTATCCAGAATAGCCATGGCCAGGGCCGAGCCCTCTGACGGATCAGTGCCGGCACCAAGTTCATCAAACAAAACAAGCGACCCTGTTCCAGCATCTTCAATGATTGATATTATATTTCTCATGTGTCCGGAAAAGGTACTGAGCGACTGGGAAATACTTTGTTCATCGCCAATATCGGCTCTGATCTGATTGAATATATAGTGTTTTGTCCCTTCCGCCGCAGGAACATGAAGCCCGCTCTGAGCCATCACGGCCAGCAATCCGATAGTTTTTAACGCAACTGTTTTCCCTCCGGTATTTGGGCCGGTAATTACCAGCGTGTGCACTTTCTCACCCAATTTTATATTCAGCGGAACAATTAAGCCGGTAAGCAGTGGATGGCGAGCTTGTTCAAGATGATATAACACTTCGCCAGCCGGCAATAGCCGCGGTTCGAGTCCTCCATAATCCAGGCTTAAACGACCCCGGGCAACTATTAAATCGAGATTGGCATAAACTGACCTGTTTTGGAATAAATCATTCGAGTTGTCGGCTACCTGCCCACTTAACTGATACAGGATCCGATCAATTTCTTGCTCTTCCTGCCTCTTTACCGCTGTAATTTGGTTTTGCATCTGGACAACGGGAAGCGGTTCGATGAATATGGTAGCACCGCTCGATGACTGGTCATGGATCACTCCTTCGATATGGTGACGATATTCCTGTTTGATTGGCAACACATAACGCCCACTGCGAATAGTGATCAAAGCTTCCTGTAAATAGCGTCGATAGGTATGACTGCGGATGTAGCCAGCCAACTTCTCTCTGACATTGTCATGCAAAACTTGTTGCTGCCTGCGAAGTGAAGAAAGCAGTGCCGAAGCGCCATCTAAAACATTTCCTTCGGGATCGATCGAGCGATTCAGGGAGGCGAGCAACTCCACACACTCTATCGTTTGCGATACCAGTTCGGCCAGCAGCAGATACAGTTCGCCGTGATCACGATCCTTAAAAAAGATCTGCCAGCGGCGAACAGCTTTTACAAATGCTGCCACAGCCGCCAGCTCTGAACCAGAGAGCATTGAGCCTTTTGCAGCACGCTGGACAAGTGGCATGATGTCCTCCACCGTCGATGGTGTAAAAGCGTTTTTTAAGCATAGCAGCCGCCCTTCACTTGTTTCTTTTAGTAATCGCTCCACAACTGCGTGATTGGCGGAAGGTTGAAGATCCTCGGCTAACTTTCGAGCCATGGGGCTGACAGTGATCGCAGCTAATTTTTGGCGGATTTGATCAAATTCGAGTACTTTGATTTCGCGTTCCGTAATTACTCTTTCCAACGTACTCTCCCCTCAAAAAATTTATTCCAGGTATAGAAGACGATCTGTTTCCGATACAAAAAAGCCAGAACCTGTGGTGCCATTCCCGACCAGAGTGCAGCCAGGTTACGAAATCACCAGGAGGAAGCCAGCTTTTGTTAAATGTTCAGGCTCAGGTAAAAGTTCAACATCGTTTCTCTGAGCATAACCGTATGCGGAGTAAGATATTGCTGGAAAAAAAACACTACATTCGACTGCGCATGCGCATCTACAAAAAAAGGCAAGGGAATTATCGAAACCGCTGTGATGAGAATATAAACAACAACAATACCGATAACCAAACCTGAAACTGCACCGCCGGCACGGTTAAAAAAACCGATTACCGGAATCCTGTTTATCCACCGGAAAGAGCCTGAAAAAAGGCGAAACACAATACTGATAAATAAAAATAATATTAAAAAAACAATAATCCCGGCTATCAGCTGCGGCGCTTTTTCCAGTGCAGCATCCATACCCAGTCGCTGTATTAATTCGTGGTAAGGGATAATATCCTCCGGATTAATGTAAGTAGCGACCGATTCGCTAAATAACCGGCCGCCCCAAATTGAGAGCAAAATTATAATCACTAAACCAAAAACATCAAATAGCTGTTTAACCAAACCGCTTGAAATGCCGCCTATAAAATACAAGAGTATAACCGCGAGCAGCAATAGGTCAAACCAGTTCTTTATCATCATCTTTTCCCCTGATTTCACCAGACACTTGCTTGAGCTTGAACAGTTCATCAGCAAGGTTTATCGCCGCTAATACCGCAATTTTGTGTTTGCTCATTTGAGTATTGTTCTCGGCCAGCATTTTCATCAGCCGGTCCACATACCGGCTCACCTGCTGCATTGTTTCAGGGGTAGAGTTACCCTTAAGTGTGTATTCTTCGCCCATAATGGTAACGGTAACTTTATTAATTTCAAAACTCTCCCCCACAACATCGCCTTCTTTCCAATAGATAGAAGTTGTTTACAGGGCTATTCTTTATCAGACTAGCAATATCCTGCCCGATTAGGTACGTAATACGGCTCCTAGTTCAAAAAGAACTTTTTCAATATTCTTCTGGGCATCATTAATCTCCATTTCAGTAAGGGTTCCTTCTTCACACCGATATTTTATGGAAAAAGCAAGACTTCGTTTTCCATCCGGTACTTGCTTTCCTTCATACTGATCAAATAAAATCACCTGATTAACGATGCTTCCTCCAGCTTCCCGGATAGTGCACTCCAGCTGCGATGCGAGTATATCTCTGGCAACCACAACAGCAATGTCACGGCTGGCAGCCGGATAGCGCGGTAATGATGTTACGGTGGGAACCAAATCAGTATGTCTGGCTAATATTGACAAGTCTACCTCACCTATGGTTACGGTTTGATTGATGCCCCAGATTTCAGCCACTTCCGGGTGGAGTTGGCCCAGGAAACCCAGCTCTTCACCATTTATTTTTACGTAAGCACAGCGTGTAGGATGCGCAAAAGGAATCGCTGCTGGAATAAATGCAGCGGACTTGATCTGTAGCCGGCCCAGTAAAACTTCTAAAGCCCCTTTCATGGTAAAATAATCGGCATTTCTTGAGGGAACAAGCCAGTTGGGCTCTGGCACCAAGCCTGTAGTTGCAAAAGCAAGCTTCATCTTTTCCAGCGGTGGCTTCTCGAGCGGTAAGGACTCCGGTTCATAAACCGCTCCTATTTCAAAAAACATTTGATTTAGCTCACGGTAGCTGTAGTTATGTTGCAAAACTTTTAACAGTCCCGGCAGTAAGGTAGTGCGCATAATCGCCTGCTCTTCGGTAAACGGATTCTGAACGGAAATTGTTTTCATACGGTGATCATCGTCAGGCAATCTTAGACGGGCAAGACTACCCGGGTTGATAAAGGAATAGGTTATGCATTCGAAATAGCCACAGGAAACCAGAATTTCTCTGATTGAGCCGTAGAGCCTGTCTTCGAGCGACGGTCTGTTTGCCAGCAATTCACCACGGGGCAGCTTGACCGGTATCTTATCGTAACCATACAACCTTGCTATTTCTTCCACAATATCCTCTTCCATCATTACATCGGCGCGGCGCAACGGCACCGTCACCTCTAGTGAGCCAGTGCCACCCGGCTGAACAACAAAACTCAGCTTCTCCAAAATGGCGGTGATCGTTTCTGCCGGTATTTCCGTACCGAGAATTTTATTTACCCTCTCCGGCCTCACCATAATAAGAGGTGGTTTAGTGGGAGAAGTGTGATGATCGATCACTCCCTGGAGAACCTTACCGCCAACAAGCTCTGCCATGAGCAAAGCGGCCCGGTTTTGCGATGCCAGGACAGCTTCCGGATTAACACCCTTTTCAAAACGCTGCGATGCTTCAGAGGGCAAATTATAGCGACGGGCTGTACGCCGAATGTTGATCGGATCAAAACCAGCTGCTTCAATAAGCACATGTCTGGTTTTGCTGCTTATTTCAGTATTTTCTCCTCCCATCACACCAGCTAAACCTATCGGTGCCAGACTGTCAGCGATAACCAACACATCGGAATCCAAAACTCGTTCCACGCCATCAAGCGTAACCAATCTTTCATCCTTCCTGGCCCGCCTGACAATGATCTCATCTTTGTTTAGCAGGTCCAAATCGAAAGCATGTAGCGGTTGTCCAAATTCCCACATTACGTAATTGGTAATATCAACCACGTTGTTGATTGGCCTGATCCCTGCCTTCAATAGCTTTATCTGCATCCACAGGGGCGATTGCTTGATTGTTACATCGCGCACAATCCTGGCTGTGTACCGCGGGCATAGATCATTATCTTGCACGCAGATCCGAATTGCCCCATGAATGTTTTCAGTGGTTTCAGGTGGAAACAGCGGAGGCATGGTTACTTTTCCCCCTGTAAGGGCAGCGACCTCATATGCAACACCGAGCATGCCGAGACAATCAGCTCTGTTCGGAGTTAGTTCAAGATGAAGGATCTGATCGTCAAGCTCAAGGGATTGTTCAACGGGAGCACCTAAAACCGCCGTATCGTCCAATATCAAAATATGTTCTGCCGAACCAAGGTCAAGTCCTAATTCCTTGGCTGAGCAAAGCATACCTGATGACATTGCGCCGTATATTTTTGTTTCTCTGATCACGCCAATTGCCGGCAGTTCTGCGCCAGGCAAAGCGACCGCTACCTTATCCCCTGCCTTCATATTTTTAGCGCCGCAGACGATGTTTAAGACTGTCGTTCCAACATCCGACGCTACCAGGGTAAGATTGCTTCTTCCCGGATGAGGTTCCACCGAGAGAACCTGACCCACCACCACACCGGGCAGGCTGCAACCAAATTTTTGCACAGCTCCCACTTCGATTCCCGATAGAGTAAAACGTTCGGCCAACTCATCGGGAGACAATCCTGGTTCAATATAATCTCGCAGCCAGTTATATGAAACGCGCATAGCAAAACCTCCGCATAGGTAATAGCACCGACAAAGCTTATCTGAATTGTTTTAAAAACCGCAGGTCATTAGAAAAGAAAAGACGCAGATCACCGATACCGTATTTAAGCATGGCAATACGCTCAACCCCCATACCAAAGGCGAAGCCAGTTACTTCACTCGGGTCATACCCAGAATTTGCCAGCACACGCGGATGAACCATGCCGGAACCTAATATTTCCAGCCAACCGGTGTCGCTGCAAACCCGGCATCCGTCTCCGCTACACATCATACATGATATATCAACTTCCGCACTTGGTTCTGTAAAAGGGAAGTAACTGGGCCGTAAACGGATTTGTTGGTTCGGGCCGAACATTTCTCGGGCAAACATAAGCAGCGTTCCCTTCAAATCAGCAAAAGATATGTCTGTATCGATAGCCAGACCTTCCACCTGGTGGAACATCGGTGAATGTGTGGCATCATCATCGCGCCGGTATACCTTGCCGGGTGCAATAATGCGCACCGGTAATTGCGGTGCCATTTTTTCCATGGTACGTATTTGTACCGGAGAAGTATGCGTGCGCAGCAGAAGTTGCGGCGTAATATAAAATGAATCCTGCATATCCCGGGCGGGATGTTCGGCAGGAATATTTAATGCTTCAAAATTGTAATATTCGGTTTCAACATCCGGGCCGTGGACAACCTGGAACCCCAGGCCGACAAATATTTCCTTAATTTCTTCCAAAATCAAGGTGAGTGGATGTTTCTGGCCAAGCGATACCGGCTGACCCGGCAAAGTAACGTCAATGCGCTCCTTCTCCCAAAGTCCCGCGTTCTGAACGTCGCGTAACGATTCTTCCTTGCGCTGAATAGCAAGCTCAAGTTTCTCACGTAATGCATTGGCAATTCGCCCTACATTGGGTCTTTCAGCAGGGGCTACATCCCCCAGTGCGCGCAACAGAGTAGTAAGTGCACCTTTTTTACCAAGATAGCGGATCTTAACTTCTTTCAATACATCCATACTGTTAACTGTATCAATTGTTTGTCGGGCTTCGCTTTCCAATTCTTCCAACCGATCTAACAATACCGCATACCTCCCGGGACAAAATAAAAAACCCTCTTCACGAGGGACAAAGGACAATTTTCCGCGGTACACCCATTCTCACCACCGCCGGCTCACTTAACTGCGATAACGGAGCAACCGTCCTCAGCCTGCCAGTCACTACACCAGATGCCTTTCAGCGGAGAATTTCGGATGGAATTTCGACAAGCGACACCGGGTCACGACTGCAATCAAGGTTTTACCCTCCTGGCCATCGCCATATCCACCGTGATTGTCTCCTTCGTCACCGTATCTTGTTCAAGATAAATGCATTATAGCACCCTGACACTTTACAATCAAGGCGCCGGGAAGAGGTGCTGGGAAAGTCAATGGAACCGTCCCCGGGGCAAGCGATGCAGCACACCAGTAAAACTTTCGCCGTAATGCTGTTTCGCTCGCGTAACTTCCAGTTATTGATTATTTTTTGGATGGTTCCTTCAGACCCGGGTTACCTTAAGGGCAATGATAGCGACAATTCGCAGTCATACGCTCGAGGCAACCCACCGCATTCTCTCCGGATGTGGGACATTTTGTGCTGCTGAAGTTGTTATCAGATATTTTCTCTGGCCACTTCAACCAGTTGAGCGAAAGCAGGCTTATCGTTAACTGCAAGATCTGCCAGCACTTTACGGTTAATTTGCACATCAGCTTTCTTTAAACCATTAATAAAGCGGCTATAAGATAAACCGCTGGCCCTGGAAGCAGCATTAATACGGGCAATCCACAGCTTGCGAAATTCACGTTTACACTGCCTGCGGTCACGGTAAGCATAGGCCAGTGATTTCATTACCTGCTGGTTAGCAACCCGAAACAACTTGCTTTTTGCTCCGAAGTATCCCTTAGCCAACTTCAATATTTTCTTGCGTCTTTTACGGGCGACATTACCTCTTTTGGTACGAGGCATATCCAGACCTCCTTCTCAAGTGAACAAATCATCAATTTTGAAACTAAAACTTAGTCATATCTTGTTTTTTATTTATCCGACGGACACGCATGTTCAAGCAACCTTAAATCGCCCGAAGTTTAGAATTGAGTTCGAAACCAGTGAAGCCTAGCCGTACGGCAGAAGTATTTTAACTCTCTTGTAATCGGCAGCACTTACCGTTGTCGATTTGCGCAGTCTCCTTTTACGGCCGGGACTCTTTTTTCCCATAAGGTGGCTTCCAAAAGCTTGAAAACGCTTAAACTTTCCCCCACCTGTTTTCTTGAAACGCTTCGCCGCCCCCCGATGGGTTTTCATTTTAGGCATATTAGTAACCTTCCTCTACTGTGATTTAGGCGATAAGATCATGATCATATTGCGCCCTTCCTGCTTGGCAGGTTTTTCAACCACTCCAAAAACAGCCATATTTTTGGCCAGTTGTTCGCACAGGCGCAGGGCAATTTCAGGATGAGTTACTTCCCTGCCCCGAAACATTACAGTAATTTTAACCTTGTCTCCATTTTCCAAAAACTTTTGTGTGTGCCTTGCTTTAACCTCAAAATCATGCTTGTCAATATTGGGCCTTAATTTAATCTCTTTCATGATCGATACGCTTTGTTTTTTGCGTGCCTCGCGATCCCGTTTGCTTTGCTCATACTTGAATTTGCCATAATCCATCAAGCGACAAACAGGTGGCCGCGCACCGGGCGCGACATTAACCAGATCCATTTTTTTCTCGCGGGCGAGTCGCAGGGCCTCATCAGTTTTTAACACACCCAGTTGAGTGCCGTCAGCATCAATTACCAGCACTTCCCGAGCACTAATTTGTTCATTCACGAACAAATTTTTACTAATCTCGTTTCACCTCCCATAAATATTTGTACTTTGCAAAAGCCCCCTCTGAACAACATAAAGAGCAGGCGTACACCACCTGCTCTTAGTATCCATCCTACACACTTGGATAACCCTGGTAACTCTGTTGATTTGCCCCAGGGTGAGAAGCGGTGGCTTCTTCTTAGCAATCATTAACGACTACAACTCTAAATATAGCAAAATAAACGAGGTTGGTCAAATACTTTTTGTATCAACCGCAATTTGCAGCTCATTTATAAATTCAGACAGGCTTTTAGCCCCAAGATCACCTTTTTCCCGCTGACGCACCGCAACCTCTTTGCTTTCAACTTCACGATCCCCAACCACCAGCATATAAGGTATTTTTTTAACCTGGGCTTCCCTGATTTTATAACCCATTTTTTCATTCCGATCGTCCAGGGTGACTCTGAATAAAGCCGCCTTGAGAGCGTTATAAACTTCGGTGGCATAACCACGCTGCCTTTCCGTTACCGGAATCATACAAACCTGAACCGGAGCAAGCCAAAGCGGAAATGCACCGCCATAATGCTCTATCAGCAGAGCCATTAATCTTTCCATCGCGCCGTAAACAACCCTGTGGATCACCACCGGACGGTGTTTTCCACCGTCTTCGCCAATATATGTCAGGTCGAATTTTTCTGGCATTTGGAAATCCAGCTGAACAGTTCCGCATTGCCAGCTTCTGCCAAGACAATCCTG
>DATIKA010000136.1:0-8380 GCA_035478055.1 Candidatus Limnocylindrales bacterium
GCTGCCGAAGAAGACCGGGCCGGTATTGTCACCGGCATGGCCGATATGATCAAACCATATTTGAATGTAAAAATGGCAGCAGCAAAGAGCTATATAGACGATATCATCGATCCACGGGAGACAAGGCGGGTGTTGTTTCAAGCTCTTGAGTTCACAAAAGACAAAAAAATATATCGCCACCCCCGTAAACACGGTGTTTATCCGGTTTAAACGTAGGCGCGCTCTCTTCCAGAGTGCGGTTCTGCAAAATGATTGAACGGCGCATTATGCTTCGCCTGTCCGCAAACGCTAAATAACAGGAGGGAGACGCTCAAGATGTATGAAACTGTTAAGACTGAGACCAGAGGGAAAACGGGTTGGATCACTATCAACCGGGAGGAGCGACGCAATTCTCTTAACCCGATGGCAGTCCGGGAACTCACCGAAGCACTAAAAACAATGGACCATGATCAAGATATAATCAGTCTGGTACTTACCGGTGCCGGTGAAAAAGCATTCTGTGCCGGTATGGACTTGGGTGGGGGCGAAGCGCTGCAGCTTTCCTTCCTCGACCGCCATGAATTACAGCGACAGTTCCTCGAGCTGCTCAAAAGCATCAAGGCTTTGCATAAACCACTCATCGCCAGAGTGCAGGGTATGGCCCTGGGAGGTGGGTTCGGCCTAATGAGCGCCTGTGATCTTGTTGTCGCCTCCGATGATGTCCAATGTGGTACCCCGGAAATTAATTTGGGCCTCTTTCCTTATATGATCACCGCAGTACTGCTACGCGCCACCGCTAACCCCAAGGCACTTTTGGAGATGATGCTTACCGGAGAGAGAATTTCCGCTGAAAGGGCTGCCCAATTGGGGTTTATCAATTACCTGGTTAAGCGAGAAGATCTGGATGCCAGGGTAGAAAAAATTGCCGGTGTGCTGAATACAAAAAGTTCGGCAGTACTGCGACTCGGCCGCCGCGCCTTTTATACGGCCCGCGATATGCCTTACGAGCAGGCCCTGGAATATCTTTCAGGAATGCTGGCTTTGAATATGCAAGCTGAAGATATGATGGAAGGCATTATGGCCTTCATGGAAAAACGGGAACCCACCTGGCAAGGTAAATAGAATCAACCACGAAGGAGTGATCATGTTGAGCCTAGATGACAAAGTTGTTGTAACCTGTGCGCTTACCGGAGCCATCGCCAACAAAGTGCAATGCCCACACATTCCATATACACCCGAGGAAATCGGCGAAGAAGCAAGGCGTGCTTACGAAGCCGGCGCAGCGGTAGTACACATTCACGCACGGGAGGATGACGGTTCGCCAACTATTGATGTCGAAGCATTTCGTCGTATTCACGAGGCGGTACGCAAGCGCAGTCCCGTTCTGATCAATTTTTCAACGGGAGCGATTAATGTTTCCCGCGAACAGAGAATCGCTCACATACCGGTCCTCAAACCGGAAATTGCCGCCCTTAACATGGGCACCATGAATTACGCCAAATACAGTCCGCGCCGTAAAGATTTTGTCTTTTCCATGGAATTCCTTAACCCTATACCTGACATCATGTATTACATCCAAACGATGATGGAAAATGGTGTGCAACCTGAATGCGAATGTTTCGACGTTGGGCACCTGGAAACGGTCTACCCGCTAATCGATATGGGACTACTAAAAAACTTTCAGGTTAGCTGTATCCTCGGTGTGGGCGGCGCCATCCAGGCTACCGCCCGCAATCTGGTCTATATGACATCCAGAGTACCTGACGGCATCCCCTGGCAGGTAATCGGCGTCAGTACAGAACAATGGATGCTCTGCTCAACAGCACTGGCCTTGGGTGGTAACATTCGAGTCGGGTTGGAGGATAACTTTTATCTTTCGTCAGGCGTTATGGCCGAAGGAAATGGTCCTCTGGTCGAGAAAGCGGTACGCATGGCTCGCGATATCGGTCGTGAACCAGCGTCAGTTGAAGAGACAAAAAAGCTTTTAAAGCTGTGTTAATAAACCGCCAGACAGGTGAACAGACAACTCCACCGGCAAAAGATGTTTTGCCACAACATTCAAAAAAGATTATAATAGTTAAGCAACAATACCTTTGACCCGGAAGGGGGAGCTAACAAAAATGCCAGTTGAAATCAAAGCGCCGATTACAGGTAGTGTATGGAAAATAGTGAAGGTAATCGGCGATACCGTGAAAGAATACGATGTGATCATGGTCATTGAATCGATGAAAATGGAGATACCGGTTGAGGCTCCGCAAAACGGCCGCATCACCGCGATCACGGTTCAAGAGGGAGCCTCGGTGATCGAAGAAGAAACCGTGGCGGTTCTGGATTAAAATACAAGTCAGGAGATTTAGTTCCCTAAGCGTTGGCTGTTAATAAAATTCTTCCTGGAGGTGAGCAACCGAGACCGGTTCAAAGGGTTTCCAGGCTAAAGGCTCTCCCTGCAGCGCGGGTACCGAGGACTCGTATGTCGGCCGCGGCTGGCTGTAGAAAATCCCTAACGGTATTTGATCACCCCACTGACGGGAAAGCTCCATGGCAGCCGACCAGTCCTGTGCGTTGTCGATTGGTGGGAAATATACTCGTTTCTTGTACCAGGCATAGGTATTGAGCTTATTGAAAACGATGCAGGGTTGTAGTATGTCAACAAGGGCGTAACCAGGGAAGTTTATTGCGGCGATCATGGTTTTCTTCAAATGTTCTTTTTCACCGCTGAAGCAGCGGGCAACAAAACCAGCCCCCAACACCAGAGCCAGCGCAAGTGGGTTCAATGCCGGAGCAGCAACACCGCCAACCTGCACTCCGGTTTTCATGCCTGGTTCGCTTGTTGGGCTTGCCTGCCCTTTAGTCAGACCGTAAACCTGGTTGTTGTGCACAAAGTGGGCAATATCAGGATTGCGGCGAATGTTATGTATAAAATGATTTCCTCCCTCGCCATAGCTATCACCATCACCGGATGCAACGATCACCTTAAGCTTTGTATTGGCAATACGGGCTCCCAATGCCGGGGGCACCGCCCGACCGTGCAAACCGTTAAAACCGTTGGCCCGGATATAATGCGGTATTTTTGCAGCCTGTCCAATGCCGGAACAGATCAATACATCATGCGGCGCGAGTTCGATTTCTGCCAGTGCTCCGGCCAGTGCTTCCCTGATGGCAAAATTACCGCAACCCGGGCACCAGGCCGTCTTACCGATCAAGTAATCTTCAGCTTTGGACATGCTTCTCAACCTCCTCAATAATCTCTTCTGGTAAGAATGGGCGGCCATCATATTTCAGGATTAAATGATCTACAGATCTGCCGGTTTCGCGACGAATCAGAGCGGCCAACTGAGCAGTAGCATTATTTTCAACACAAAAGATCTGCTTCACTTCAGGCAGCAAATCGTTTATCCGCTTTTGCGGCAAAGGCCAAATATCGCTAAAATGAAGCATCGCCACCTTATTTCCGGATGCAGCAAGCGCATCGATCACCTCACGCAGCACACCATAGGTTGATCCCCAACCTAAAAGCAGTATTCCCGGATGCAGGTCCCCATAAAGATCTGGCTCATCCATCTCATTGGCCAGGGCCACAAGTTTGCGCATGCGTTTATCAAACATCAGGCGACGGGTAGCAGCATCTTCAATTATGTTGCCATTTTGATCGTGCTCATCACTGTCAACAAGCACTGTTTCACCCTCGAACTGACCGGGTAATGCCCGGGGCGAAACGCCGCTCTCGGTGACACGATAGCGTTGATAGGGCTTTTCGATCTCCCCAGCACTAACTAAAGCACGATCGTAACCCAACCTGGAAAAATCAAAAGGCTGAACCGAACGGTGTGTATCGGCAAAGTTTTGATCTGACAGGAATATAACCGGCACCTGGTAGCGATCCGCCAGCTCAAAAGCCTTGTTCAGGCGGTAAAAAGCGTCTTCGTGTGAAGATGCACTGAGTACAGCCCGGGGGAACTCGCCATGTCCGGCATGAATTACAAATTCAAGATCACCCTGCTCCGTCCGGGTGGGCAACCCAGTAGCTGGGCCGGGACGCATTGCAACAATCACTACAAGAGGCGTTTCGGTCATACCGGCAAGGGATAACCCTTCAACCATCAGTGAAAAACCACCTCCTGAGGTAGCAACCATGGCACGCACGCCGGCATAGGAAGCACCTAAAGCCATATTAATGGCAGCAATTTCATCTTCAGCCTGCTCCGCAACCACAACGTATTTGTTGGTTTTTCCAGCCATATAATTAAGAACCCCTGTAGAAGGGGTCATAGGATAGGCCGATATAAAGCGGCAGCCGCTGGCCAGGGCAGCCATACCCAGCACCTGGTTGCCATCAATAAATAGCATCTTGCCGTGCTCGCTTTTGGGCGGCAATACAAAACAAGCCTTACAATACTGGGTAGCCGCATCATAACCTGCTCTCAGGGCATTGGTGTTCTGAACTGCTACTCCTTCTTTTTTCGCAAAACTTTCATGCAGCAGATTCTCTGCTATCTTTGTTTGCAGGCCCAATAACAACAGTAATGCTCCAACGGCTACCGTATTGGCCATTACTGCGCCGCCTGCTTCTTTAGCCAGTTTCTTCAGCATAACCGGAACGCCTCTGTTTTCGTCTTCTGGCAGCTCAAACAACTCTGGATCGTAAATCACCCGGCTTGAGGGAGTAAGGTTGCTGTGGTGTAAAGCGTAAGTTTCTGCATTCAATGCTACCATGATATCAATCGATGCGACGGTAGTCCACGGAGTTTCCCCGGCAATGCGCAACCGGGAAAAATTGTGGCCACCGCGTACGCGAGACATATAATCCTTGGTATAGATCAAACTGAATCCTGCTCTTACCAGGGACCTGCCCAACAAATTCATCACTGTTTCCATGCCCTGGCCGGCCTCACCGCCAACAAGGATGTTGATTTCCATAGTCCCAAATCATCTCCCTCTTCACACGGATTCACATCTGGATTACAAGATTAGCAACCAGCAATCAGCCCTGCAAACCACTTGCTGCCATATTACTACATTCAAAAACACTTCTACAATAGCTGCCGCACCAGAAGTTTAGTCAGAATAGCTGCTACCACCTTGCCCACAGCAACAGAATCAACCCCACTATAACGAGGACAAGTCCACTGATATAACTCAGATAGTGTGTATACCTGCTCAATTTGGGCAAGTTCCTGACCATGCCGGTGAACGTGCCTGCTATCAGAAGGGGAATGCCGTGACCCAACCCATAAATGAAGAGTAAGCCGCTGCCATAAAAGGGTTCAGCCTGAACAGCGGCATAAGTAATCACTACAGCCAGAACCGGGGTAGCACAGGGGGATGCAACCAAACCAAATAACATGCCCATCAGAAATGCACCGATCAGCCCTTCTTTTTTGACAGGAATTCTTTTCAACCCCGGCAGATCAAAAGTTAAGATGCCAAGGAGCTGCAAACCCATAATAATAGCCACTGCGGCCAGTATATAGTACCATGCACCGCCTATCTGACCGAATATGCGTCCAAAAAAAGCAGCAATAAAACCCAAAACAGCAAAAGTGACCGCCAGACCGGTAACAAACGACAGTGAAAGAAAAAACCCTCTCGATTTCGTGCCTCCACCATGACCGCCAATATAGCTTACCAGAACGGGAACCATGGCCAAAATGCATGGGCTCACGCTGGTTAGCAAACCCCCAAGCAGAACCAATGCCAGGGTTAGAAATGATCTCTGCGCTACTGCTTCAGGCATTGTTACAGAGAAGAAATACTCCAATCGAGACATTTCTTCAGCAACAACCTCTCCCTTAATCACCTCAGTCTGTTCCCGCATTTTTTCTAAACTCAGAATGCCAGCCTCTTCAGCAACAATTTCACCCTGCGCGTTAATAAAATAAAATGCCGGTATGTAGAAGACTGTGAACTTTTCAAGTAGCTTTTCGGTTTGAGGATTATCAAGGTCCGCAATAATAACCTCTACAACGCCTTCATACTCCGCTTTTAGAGCCATAATCACGGGCTCCATAATTACGCAGGCGCTTCACCACCGGGCATAAAATTCAAGAACGATCGGTCTTCCAGCGGCTAAAGCCTCGTTATAAGCCGTATATGGTTCAGGAGTGGGCGCAAACACCGCTGCCGATAGTTCTTCATCCAACGGGCTAAAATTTGCCAAGCTGGGGTAAAGTAGTACCGCTATGATGACTATAGCAACGACAGTTAAAAAGATATACCTGTATTTTTGACGCAAATGCTTTTCCTCCAATCAGGACAAACAACTTTTCTAATATAAACGACAACACTACAACAACTGCTGCCTCAAGCTCAAGAACCATGTTGGGTTACCGCATAAAAACGGTATTTCGAACTTGCCAAGTCACTTAGAATCACAACTACCGGAAGAAAAGCAACAGCACCGCTATTATTATTTTTGATCACGGTACAGACAGCTCATAATATCGCGGCGCGATATTATGCCTACTAATTTCTGATCATCGTCAAGAACAGGTATGCGGCTAATCTCTTTCTCAACCATCAGTGTGGCGGCTTTCTCCACTGTATCATTCGGTTTTACAGATATTACATTTTTGCTCATCAGTTGACCCGCTTCCTGAGACATAGCGCGCTGCAGTTCATCAACAAATTTTTTCGGACTGCCAAGATAGATTAGTCCACCTAAAATTTCCAGATAACCCGGAGCTTTAACGCGCGAAGCGCGCCTGATCAAATCACCTTCCGTAACCATGCCTACCACCTTACCGGCAGAATCTATTACCGGCAAGCCGCTGATATCATGCTCCTGTAAAAGTCTGGCACACTTTTCAACGGAATCATTCATGTTTACTGTAATCACCTTGGTGGTCATAACCTCTTTAACAAACATACCTGCGGATCTCCCTTCTTATGTCCATAGTAAAACAACCATAAGTAACAATATAGCGTTACTATACCACAGATCAGCCCGCTCTGTTTCGATTCTCTCTTACTCAAGTTTGCCGCAGTATGAACTTGCCGATAGCGTCCATATAGGCTTCCGGATTCACAAACATGATGTCATTATGATCGGCGCGGGGAATGATCAGCAGATCTTTTTGTTCCGAACCGAGAGATGCGAAAAGTTCCCGTCCCTGACTGAGCGGAACCAGACGATCGAATTCTCCATGAATAACCAGCGCAGGCGTTACGATAGTGCGCGCTATGCGGAGGCATTCTTCCTCAAGCAGCGTTAAATCACCGGGAAAAGGCAGGCCGAGATGACGAATCAATTTAACCACACTGATAAAACCACTCTCAATGATTACACCCTTCATCTTATCCGGGAATCGCCCGGCCAGTTCCAAGGCGGAAATGCTGCCAAGCGAACGACCCATCACAAACCAGTTGCCTGCATAACCCAAGGCCGGCAGTTTTGTGGTGACATATTCGAAAATAACGTCGGCGTCATGAACCATATCCGCAAAAGTCGGCTTTCCGCCGCTGGCGCCATACCCGCGGTAATCGACAACCAGAAGGTTCAAGCCCCTATCAGTATAAAGATGCGCTATCCCATCATAATCACTGACTACTTCACCATTGCCGTGAAAATAGAGAATCCAGGGGTTTTCCTCCTGCCCTGGATAAGCGCGGCCTACTATTGACACATTTCCTTCAAGCGGCACATTCAGATCGAAAGCGCCACCAGAAGGCTTGTTGTGCTGCCGTCGCGGGTAAAAAAGATAACTGAGCAGCGAAGAATTATCAATCACATCGTAATAGCCAGGCATCGTATCACCCCTTTAAAAGCGGCAGGGCCGCTGTCTATCTTACAGTTTGCAATCAAAGCTTGCACCAAATAACGCTTCGCACCGCCTCAGCGTTGGACCCGCCCCGAACCTTCCCCGCCAGCCAGATTTTTTACCTCTTCAACTGAGACCATGTTAAAATCGCCGGGAACAGTATGTTTCAGGCATGATGCTGCGGCAGCAAACTCAACGCTGTCCTGAGGAGACCATTGGTTTGCCAAACCATAGATCAAACCGGCAGCAAACGCATCACCTCCGCCTACCCGATCAACAACCCGAATATTGTAATAACGGGATTGGTAATACTTTTGGCCATCGTAAAGCAGACATGACCAACCGTTATCGGAAGCGGAAAAACTTTCCCTCATTGTAATGGCGACGTACTTTAAACCAAACCTCTCCAACAACTGGCAGGCCACCGAACGATAACCTTCATGATTCAAAACCCCTCTGTCAACATCGCTGGATGCTGCTTTAATGCCAAATACTTTTTCCGCATCTTCTTCGTTAGCTACAACAATGTCCACATATTCCATCATCTCTGACATAACTTCCTGAGCTTTAGTTGTACTCCACAGTTTTTTCCGGTAATTTAGATCGCAGCTGATCGTTAAACCAGCTTCTTTTGCTTTACTACA
>DATIKA010000137.1:0-3780 GCA_035478055.1 Candidatus Limnocylindrales bacterium
GTGCAGAGTTTGCTGCGGTGTAACCAGTGTACCACCGCTGATTACTGTTCTCATGTTCAGCTCTTCTTTCCGCTTGGTTATGATAACAATTTGGTATATAAAAACATGTCTAGCTTTCCAGGAAAGCAAACACATTACGAAACTGGTTTGGTATCAGGAAAATGCTATTCATCACAAAGTATGTTCGCTTTTTCCCCCGCAAATACCTTCAGGGAAAGGTGGGCTTCAGTTACTCTCCATGAACAGGTCGCTGAACCAATGCCGAACAAGAAAGGTTTGGTATAATAAAATTAATGCAGCGTGTGGCAGACACTGACAATGATTTTGGAAAGTGGTGAGGTGCGGTGATATTTAGTGAATTTCTGGCAAAAAAGAGAGTAGTTTTGTTCGACGGAGCTATTGGGACAGAGCTTGCCAGGCTCGGTCTGGAAACGAGCGGCGGAATTAACTTGACCAACCCTGAGCACATCGTCAATTTTCATCGCCGTTATGCCAGGCTTGGCGTAGATGTATTAACAACTAATACCTTTACACTGAATAGAATTAGCGTGGAGTCACACGGTCTAACCCTGGATTTACATGCAGCAAATCTATCCGGGGTAAGGCTGGCCAAAGAAGCAATAAATGAAGGACAGTTTGTGTTCGGGGATATCGGCCCTACCGGGCGGTTGCTTGAGCCTTACGGTAACTATACCGAACAACAATTCTTCGACAATTTCAGAGAGCAAGCGTTAGTTCTGGCTGAAGGCGGCGTGGACGGTTTTATTATTGAAACAATGACCGACCTGCGGGAAGCAATCTGTGCCTTAAAAGCATGCAGAGATGCAACCGAGTTGCCGGTAATAGTGACTTTGGCTTTCTCGACCACGGCGAAAGGTGGCCGAACAGTAATGGGCAGCAGCGTTTCTGAAACAACTGCTGCTCTGGAGGCACACGGTGCCGATGCTGTCGGCGCTAATTGCGGCGAGCTGTCGCCGGAGGAAATGGCGATCATAGCTGCCATGTACAAAGAATTCAGTACATTACCAGTGCTTATCCAGCCCAATGCCGGCAAACCGAAGTTGGTCGGACGCAGCACTGTCTACGACATGAAGCCGGAAGAATTTGCCGATGGCATCAAGAAATGTATCGACAGCGGAGCTTCCATAGTTGGCGGTTGTTGCGGAACAACTCTTGAACATATCCGGGCAGTCGTGCAGATGGTCAGGCAATAGTGAAAGACAGCTTCTGAAGCAGGCTGCGCTGTGCCAGACATTATGCCGGGTTTTCGTGTTTACAAAGGACCAGGTGATTGTGAGCTACATTTTTTTGATTATATGTCTGATGGGCCGGGGGCAACATTAGAAACATTGCAGACACCAGGTAGATTTAAAAAGGAGTGGAGAGGTCGTTGTTTACAACTCACACTGTAACTTATCAAAACGCAAACTCACTTAGTATGCTGGGTGATGAAAGTATTGACCTGGTTGTTACTTCGCCACCGTATCCGATGATTGAGATGTGGGACCAGCAATTTATACAGTTTAACACGCTAATTGGCGGATACCTCGAAACGGGTGATTATGTCCGTGCTTTTGAGGCGATGCATGAAATGCTGGACAAGGTCTGGTGTGAACTGTTCAGAGTAATGAAAAATGGCGCCTTTGTCTGTATCAATATCGGTGACGCAACAAGAACCATCGAGAACCGGTTTCAATTGTTTGCTAACCATGTCCGGATTCAAAAGAAGTTTATTGAAATAGGGTTTGATGTTTTGCCGGGCATTATATGGCGAAAGCAAACCAATGCGCCCAGCAAGTTTATGGGTTCCGGCATGCTTCCGGCTGGTGCCTATGTTACATTGGAGCATGAGCATATCCTGATTTTTCGGAAAGGCAATAAAAGGATTTTTGCATCGGCGGAAGAAAAAAATAAGCGTATGCAGAGTGGTTACTTTTGGGAAGAAAGGAACACCTGGTTTTCGGATCTTTGGGATTTTAAAGGAATCAGACAGGAGATAAACGACAAAGAGCTCAGGAAAAGAAGTGCTGCTTATCCCGTTTTATTGCCGTTTCGCTTGATCAACATGTATTCGGTTTTTGGTGATACTGTCCTGGACCCCTATTTGGGTACCGGGACAACAGTTTTGGCAGCCTTAGCAGCTGGACGAAATAGTGTGAGCTGTGAAATTGATCGTAGTTTTGCCCCGTTAATTAAAAAAAGAATAGCGGAAGAATATCATTCCCTTAACAGTTACAATCGTCAGAGGATCACAAAACATATTGACTTCGTCGAGAATTATGATTTGCTTAAGGGGGGCATGAAGTACACTAACAGCTATTTTGGGTTTCCGGTGATGACCAAACAAGAGCGGGAGATGCAGCTGGCTTTCCTGAAAGCTGTAAGTGAAGTAGAGAAGGATGTTTTTGAAGCTACTTATTATGATAGTGCGTATATTAAAAGCCTGAACTTTAAGGAACCAACTCTCGAAATACTCCCTGTTGGCAGTGAAGTGCAGCAGACTATTGTCTTTTAGTGGAGGTCAATTAAGTGAGTGTAGAAGTATTTTATATCGTTAATGTTTTTTCTGAAAAAAGTATGCCGGCAACCAGCTGGCAGTAATCAGAGATGCAGCTGAGCTGTCCACGGAAGAAATGCATCTGCTGGAGCAGGAGATGAATTACGATGAACGGAGGGCATGGTCGGTGATTGAACGTTATCAGGGTTGCTTAATTGGATTAGCTGTTGGCGATGCACTGGGAGCACCGGTTGAATTTTTATCATTACAAAAGATCAAGGAAAAATATGGATCAGAAGGGATAGTTGATCTTGATCGCTGGGGGAACTTTGTGCCAGGAACGTACACCGACGACACCCAGATGTCCCTGGCAACTGCCATCGGTCTGATCAAAGCCAATCAAAGTACGCTTAAAAACGAGCCCAACGATGACATTAATTTTGTTTACCGTCATTACATGGAATGGTTCGAGACTCAAAAAGATCCACAGCAGAGAAGAGGCCCGGGTCATACCTGTCTGAGTGCGTTAGGAAGTGGTGAAATGGGCACTCCAGAGAGGAAGTTCAACAATAGTAAAGGCTGTGGTGGTGTGATGCGTACGGCTCCCGCCGGTTTAGCCTTCCCACCCGGCGTGGCTTTCCTGAAAGGCTGCAAGTTTGCCGCGATTACGCACGGTCACCCCTCTGGCTATTTGCCCGCAGGATTTCTGGCGGAAATGATCGCCTGGATCCTCGCAGGAAAAAATCTTGATGAATCTATTGAATCTAGCTTAAGCGAGCTCGTGAAATATAGAGGGCACACCGAAACGGTTCAGAAAGTTAATCTTGCTCGTACTCTGGCTCGGAGCAGTGTCACTGTAGAAGAGGCGGTTCGGCAAATCGGTGAAGGTTGGGTTGGCGAAGAGGCGTTGGCTGTTGCTGTGTACTGCTCTTTGAAATTACCGAAAAACTGGGAGAAAGCGGTTTTGGCGGCGGTGAATCATTCCGGAGACAGCGATTCTACAGCTTCAATTACGGGAGCTATTTTAGGGGCGCTGCTTGGTATTCAGGGTGTACCCGATCGCTGGGTTCGCAGCCTGGAAAACAGCGGTATGATTTTATCTATTGCCAACGATCTGTACAGAGTTTTTCAAGAGAAAATTACTTTCACTTGAAGTGTATCTACCGAATCGGGGTTTTGAAAACCACGACGGAACGATAAAGCAGATTCCAGTTTTAAGTTGTAAGGATGTGCGGTTGCCATTCGGTAGGAGGTGTAAACCGTTGAACGAGTTTAATACTGCC
>DATIKA010000138.1:0-4121 GCA_035478055.1 Candidatus Limnocylindrales bacterium
GCAGTTTAAACGGCAGCGGTACCTATACCCATGGTTCAAACGTAACTGTGACGGCCACACCAGCCGCCGGTTTCCGGTTCGTACGCTGGATTGAAGGCGGTGCTGAAGTTTCTGCCAGCAGCAGCTTTACCTTTTCAATCCACGCAGATCGCAAATTTGAAGCTGTTTTTATAAGTTCCGACGCTGCTGTTTTGCCTGAACCATAATGGGGCAGGCTAAGGCAACAACGAAGCTGACCTGGCGATATGGAGAGGGTAGACTATGAGTAACGGCAGCAAATATCCCGTGCGGATGGATCAAATTTTGATCACAGCAGTGGAAAAAAAGGCTTCCGATGTGCATATCGTAGCCGGTGGTCCGCCGCTACTTCGCCTCAACAGGGAGATAGTTAAGCTTGATTACCCTGAACTGCAGCCGGACGATGTAGCAGATCTGCTGGCGCAGATTGTCAAGCCGCATCAGGTGGAAATACTTAACAAAGATCTGGAACTGGACTTTTCGTATTCCTTAAAAGCGCGGGCCCGTTTTCGGGGCAACGCCATGTTCCAGCGCGGCACCGTTGCTGTGGCGTTGCGTATCGTTCCCGTAGAGGTGCCAAAATTAGAAAACCTGGGCGTTTTGCCCGGGGTGAGAGAGCTATGTTTCCTGCCCCGCGGCCTGGTGCTGGTTACCGGACCTACCGGTAGCGGAAAATCAACTACTCTGGCAGCGATGATTGACGTAATCAATCGGGAACGCAATGTTAACATAGTGACGATCGAAGACCCGATTGAATTTTTGCATAAGCACATTAAATCTTCGATCAAGCAGCGTGAGGTCAGGTTCGATACTTTCACTTTTACCAGTGCTCTGCGTCATGTTCTGCGCCATGACCCGGATGTTATTCTGATCGGTGAGATGCGCGATCTGGAAAGTATCGGTATCGCGCTGACGGCAGCTGAAACCGGTCACCTGGTTTTTTCAACTTTGCATACCCAAACTGCGCCGCTCACTGTCAACAGGATTGTTGATATCTTTGAAGAGCACCAGCGCAGCCAGATCCGGCAGCAGCTTGCCGGTTCGTTGCAGGCTGTTCTGTCACAGCAGCTTATTCCCAATGCCAGCGGAAACGGCCAGGTGCTGGCGATGGAATATTTGGCGATGAATGCCGCCGTGCGGAATATGATCCGCGAGGGCAAAGAACATCAGCTTTACTCGGCGATGCAGGCCAGTCATGCCACAGGTATGAAGACGATGGATATTGCGCTGGCAGAACTGTTCGCCGTGGGAAAGATCAGCCGCGCAGATGCTCTGGAACGCTGTGTTGATAAAACAGAGATGGAAAGGCTGCTGCAGCGGCATGGTTCCAGGCACATTTCTTAATTTTGCAGCTACGGGGAGATAAATCGCGATGGGTTCTTATAAATATGTAGCGATCAATAAGTTCGGGGAAACGGTGACCGGCAGAATTGAAGCCAGCCAGGAGACGAGTGTCGTGGAGCGCCTGCGTGGTTTAAGTTTAGTGGCTACGGAAATTAATGAAGTCAGGCAATCATCCCTGTTTGGAACCACGAAAGCCAAAGCGAGCGTGAAAATTGGCGAGTTAAGTCTTTTTAGCCGGCAGCTGGCCGCCATGCTTAACGCCGGTATACCGATTACGCGTGCCCTTTTTACCCTCAGTAAACAGGTGAGCAACAAGGGCTTCGGCAAGGCCATAGAAGAGATAGCACAGAATATCGAAGGCGGCGCAAGCTTCAGTGAATCGCTAAAAGGATATCCGAAGTTATTTTCTGCACTCTACGTCAATATGATCCAATCCGGAGAAACAGGCGGAACCCTTGAGACTTCCCTTATCCGACTGTCCGTCCAGCTGCAGAAAGCCAAGGAACTGCGTGACAACATACGCTCGGCTACTTTTTATCCGCTGGTGGTCATGATGTTTGCTTTTGCAGTTCTGTTCGGCATGCTTTTCTTCCTGGTCCCGGTTTTTGTTGGCTTTTTCCCGGAAGGAACGCAGCTGCCGCTGCCTACCCGCGTGATCATCGGAATGTCGGATCTGGTGCGAAACTTGTGGTTCATTGTTTTCCCCCTGTTAATCGCTCTTTTTGTCGGCCTGCGCGCTTATGTAAGAAGCCCCGCCGGGAAAAAGAGAATCGATAGCGTATCTTTTCGCCTGCCGATCTTCGGACCGCTGGTCCAAAAATCGGTTATTGCCAGTTTCGCCCGCACATTTTCCACGCTGTTGTCCAGCGGCATCGCCGTGGTACAGGCGCTGGAAGCATCCGGAGCTGCATCAGGGCATACCCTGGTTAGCGAAGCGTCCAAGCGAGCCGGCGAAAAAATACAGGAAGGTAGCAGCGTAGCCGTGCCTCTTGAAGAAAGCGGCATCTTTCCGCCGATGGTGGTGCAAATGGTTGCCGTCGGCGAAGAAACCGGAGACATCCCCGAAATGATGGATAAAGTTGCAGTGTTCTATGAAGAAGAAGTTGCAACTATGACTAAAGGTCTTACTTCCCTGGTTGAACCATTGATGCTGATTGTGGTTGGTATATTGGTCGGTGGCATGCTGGTCGCTCTCTACCTGCCTATCTTTACCGTAATAACGCAGATCTAACCATGATGACAGGAGTTGTCTCGAGATGGCGCTTGGTATCGGAAAAACAATAGTCGGCCTGGAACTGGACAGCGGAGTAGCCCGGGCGGTTGAACTTACCGGCAGCGTGAAGGCCCATAAGGTGACGGTTGTTGCCAGAGGGGTACTGCCCGAAGGGGCTGTTGAAGAGGGGATGGTGCAGCAGCCTGAAATTGTTGGCGAAGCCCTGCGGGAAATGTGGTCTTCCAGCGCCTTGACGGGAAGAAGCGTTCTGCTTGGCGTTTCCAACCAGGGTGTACTGGTAAGGCATGCTGTTATCCCGAAAGTGTCACCGGATAAGTTGAAAAATGTAATCCGTTTTCATGCGCCGGAGTACCTGCCTATCCCGCTGGATACAGTTATTTTAGATTATCTGGTAGTCGGTGAAACTGTCACCGATGCAGGGGCCGCGCTGGAAGTGTTGTTCGTAGCGGCGCGCCGTGATATGCTTGCCCCTTTTTTAGAAGCGCTTGCCATTGCCCGCCTTGAACCCCTGGATATTGATGTTTCAACCCTGGCCCTGGTGCGCATATTGCCGCAGGCGGTGTTGGAACGGACCCTGGCTGTGGTCAATGTGGCTAACGGGCTGACTAATATTTTAATTTCTGCAAAGGGGCAGCCGCGCCTGGCCCGGCTGGTTTCGGTGAAGATTAAAGAGCTTTCTGACAGGCTGGGATCCCTTCCGGATGAAGTGCCCGGTGATTCTGCTGGCGCTACAGAAGCGCAGCAGAATGTTTTATCGGCATGGTTTGATAATCTGTCCGGGGAAATTCGTTCCTCGATAAACTATTATCAGAACCAGGAAGGTTCTTCCGAAGTGGAAGGAATCATCCTTAACGGGCGGGGCGCTCAGCTAAGGGGTATTGCCGCCCGGCTTGAAGATACTTTGGAGATGGTTGTGCGCACCGTTGACCCTTTCACTATTTTTTCGGAAGCTGATCAGAAAATAACAGGTTCAGGACTGCAAACGGTTGAATACGCCATCAGTGCCGGCCTGGCACGGCGGGGTTTGGAGGGATTATAGATGAAATACATCAGCTTATTACCCCCTGAAATAAAGCAAAGGCGGTTGGCTGAACGCAAACAGGGAAAACTGCTTGTTCTGCTGGCTGTATCGTTGCCAGTTGTCCTGGCCGTATATCTTTTTTTCCTGGTCAGCACATTAATGCTGCAAAACGATTTAACCGCTCTGCAGGACGAGAGGAGATTTATCGAAAATCAGTCGGCTGCACTTGAAGAATACGCTCTGTTGTTTGACGAGATGACTGCCGGCGAACTGCTTCTCGTTCAGGCTATGGGAACTGTTCCTCCCTGGGATCTGCTGATGCGCGATCTGGGCACGACTATGCCTCCGGTGGCCTGGCTATCAGATCTGTCATTTGGCTACGAAGGTGAAGGCGGGATCATAAATATGCGAGGGTGGGCCCATAACCACAGCGCTGCCGCCAGCATGCTGGACCATCTCCACACCCTCGAATGGTTAAGTGATATCCGCATCACTACGTCAACC
>DATIKA010000139.1:0-7002 GCA_035478055.1 Candidatus Limnocylindrales bacterium
AATGCTTCAGTTACTCTACGCTGACTGACGACTTACCCGCTTTAATTTAAATCTCTGCAAATCTAGCCAGAGCGGGCTGGCTATGTAAACCGACGAGTAGGTGCCGACAACTATCCCTATAATTAGAGCTACCACAAAAACAATCAAATCCAGACTGCCGATAAAATAGTGGAAGCCGAATATAAGGGCTACTAAAACAAGTAACGTAGTCACCGAAGTATTGAGTGAACGTAGCAGATTCCGATTAATACTCTCATTAACTACTGCGGGGTATTCACTTCTCCGCTTATGCTTTATATTTTCCCGTATGCTATCAATAATCACGATTGTGTCGTTCACCGAATAACCGAAGACAGTTAATATCGCTGCGACAAAAGGAACATTGACTTCCAACTGCAGAATGGAAAATACACCGAGAACGATAAAAATATCATGCAGCAAAGCAGCAATCGTCGCTACTGCATATTTAAATTCAAAACGCAAGGTAATATAGACAACCATCGCTGCTATCGCTACGATCAGAGATAACAGCGCCTGACGGGCAAGCTCCCCGCCAATAACCGCTCCGACACTCTCTATGCGCAAGTCGGCAGGGTCAATGTTCGGCCATCGCTCCCTGAACGCATCCATCAACTCCTCACGCCTGCCCTCTTCAATGAGAGGTGCTTTTATAACCAATCCTTCATCAGTAGGTTCTCCGGCAAGATCCCTTCCCTGCACAATCTGCACTACGGCCCCATCCAGCTCTTCAAAGGGAGCCATAATCTTTTGTACTTCTTCCAGAGAAAAATCTTCGCCCAGGTTTAGCTGAAGGACCGTGCCTCCGGTAAAATCAATGCCCAGATTTAAACCGAACCAGGCCAGTGAAACTGCCCCGGCTAAAATCATAAAAAGCGAAACAAGATACGCTTTGCGACGATTAGCGATAAAATCAATCATTATACTTTCACCCCCAGGTAGGCTCCACCGCTAAGAATTCCGGCTTTGTAGGCCTGGCGCAGCAAAAAACGGGTCAGAACAATTGCTGTGAACATACTGCAGAGAATACCGACCGAGAGGGTCACCGCGAAACCTCTGATCGGACCGCTGGCCAGGCTGAAGAGAACGATGGTCGCAATCAGAGTGGTAACATTGGAATCGAGAATCGCCCGAAAAGCCCGCTGGAAACCGCTTTCTGTGGCACTGCGCACCGAGCGTCCCGCACGCAATTCTTCTTTGATGCGCTCAAAGATAATTACATTGGCATCAACAGCCATGCCGACAGACAGAATTATACCGGCAATTCCCGGCAGGGTAAGGGTCGTTGGCAGGAAAGTCAGCGCTACCATTACCATCGTCAGGTAAAACACGAGAGCGATACCGGCAATTATTCCCGCCAGCCGGTAAAAGATAATCATATAAAGAAGCACCGCCAACAGACCGATACCGGCTGCGTAGACAGCAATCTCTTCCGTGCGCCGCCCCAGGGTCGGACCAATCATCCGCGATTCCAGCTCACGCAATTCAACAGGCAGGGCACCGCTACGCAGTAACAAGGCAAGGTTCGCCGCTTCATCAAAACTGAAATCACCTTCGATAACCGCCCTTCCATCGGTGATCGTCGCTCTGACAATCGGTTCAGAAATCACCTCATCATCCAGGACGATGGCAATCGGCTGCTGAAGATACTTTTCCGTCGCTGCGGCAAAGAGTCGGGCTCCCTCCGCATCAAATTCGATGCTGACGAAAGGGTGCGGTGACGTTCCCGGATTCCGTTCGGCCCTGGCCAGGACTAAATTGGCACCAGTAACAATTTCCAAACCATCCGGGCCGACAAATTTAAGTAAAGCTGTGCGGCCAATTATATCCCGGGCTTGTTCAATATCTTCCAGATCTGGCAGTTCGATACGAATGCGATTGTCACCCTGGGCTGCGATGATCGGTTCAGCTACGCCAATCTCATCAACACGCATCCGGATAATCGTGATTGCTCTTTCAATAGCATCATCGTCTATCTCTTGATCCCCTGTTTGCACCGCTTCCAGGAGCACATAGAGACCACCGGCAATATCGAGGCCACGCCTGATCCCGGTATTCCGATCGGACGCTCTGTGAAAAGCCCAGATACTCGAAGCAATGATCATCAGGCAAAGCACAATTAAAATCAAAAGGCGGCCTGGTTGAACAGCTAATTTCATCTTTTCCACTCTCCGTTCAAATTTTCAGTTGTTTGGCTACAGCAACTCTATACCGTTAATGGTTAAGCCAAAGCGAGAGTCAAGAAAAGATGCGGCTCGCCGGCACATAATCATACGGGTCAAAAATATTTCGAAATATTCCATAACCTGGCTCATGCTGGTATCTATACGCAGCGCAAGGGTGATCACACGCTGCTCGGCATTGATGTTTAATTTCGATTCTTCAACGGCATAATTTACTCTGTCATGAATATCAAAAGTGACAAAATCATGGTTGCGCACCCGGCTGCGGTGCACATCTGATTTATCGGCTAATATTAATGCCGCTCCAACCCTGTTCACTACCCGTCCTTCGCCCTCATCATGATTCCCGATAGCGGCGATAATGTCCGCTATCTCCTCCAGTGGCATATTCATTTCCTGGAGTATCTGCAACACAATGATTGCCCCTGCCACGTCATGCTCGCGCCTTCCCATAACATTGCCGATATCGTGTAAATGTCCGGCAACAGCAGCCAACTCGGCCTCCCTTGGATCATAGTTCAGCTCGCTCATCACTCGCCGTGCCATCTTTCCCACCAACTTACTGTGACGATGGCCGTGTTCAGTATAACCGAGCATCCCTAAATTGTCATCAGCTTTTTGAATTAACGTCTTTACCTTGACGTTTTCCTGAACCTGTGCCAGAGTTATCATTTCCAGAGCCTCCTTCCCAGAACCGGTTAAATGGTTTTTCCATATCCAGGTAGGATCGGATCACCCCATGGATGAGTTTTTCGTCATTGACGGGTAAAAACACTGCCGATCCCAAACTGACAGGCAGAATAAATATATTTTCTTTATCCCGGCGTTTTTTGTCATGCATTAGTTTACTGATTACCACCTCCGAGGTCAAGCCTTTCGGAGGTGGTTTAACACCAACTTGCTTCAATAAGCTCTGAATGCGTTTAGCAGAAACTGCATCTAGCAGCATCAACGCAGCAGCTATCTCAACAGCGGCAATCATTCCAATCAAGACAGCTTCACCATGCAGATAATAGCGATAACCGGTGGCAGCTTCCAAGCCGTGGCCGAGGGTATGCCCGAAATTAAGTGCACGCCGATAATCTTTTTCAAATTCATCTTCTTCGACTACTTTTGCTTTTGACTGTACTGAACGTTCCACTGCCTCGGCCAGAACAAGGTGATTGCCCTGCAACAACTGTTCAATATTCTCCTCCAACCAGCAAAAAAAAGATTCTGACTCAATAATACCATATTTAATTACCTCTGCCAGACCTGCTCGAAGCTGCCGCGCAGGCAAAGTTTTTAACACCATGGGATCGATAATAACAAGGCGGGGCGGATAAAAAGACCCGATCAGGTTTTTGCCTCGATGATGGTTTACTGCTACTTTTCCGCCAACGCTGCTATCGACCTGGGCAAGGAGCGAAGTAGGCACCATAACCAATGGAACGCCGCGCATATAAGTTGCCGCGACAAAGCCCGCCAGATCACCAACTACCCCTCCCCCAAGTGCGACCACAGGCGAACTGCGGTCCAGGTGAGATTCCACAGCGGCATCATACAGGCGGCCGGCTCCAGCAAGAGTTTTAGAACGCTCTCCTGGGCGCACCAGGGCAACAGTCACTTCCCAATGTTCTGTCACAAGGGATTGCCGGCATTGTTCACCATACAGTGTATAAACTTTTGTATCGCTGATCAGCAATACCTTGGTGGCTGAAAACAAATGACGCATCATTTTCCCAAGGCTAGCAAGGGCATTTTCTTCGATCAGGACGCCATAGGTGAAACCAATTGTTTTAACATCTACCACTCGGCCGGTCATGAAACCACTTCCTCATCCACCATTTGCCCAGCATTATTTCAGCAAAATCAATCTTTTTTTTGTCTCAGGCAGCGGCAAACATGTTCCCTGTAGTAGCTGTAAGCAGCATCTACTTCTTCAATAAAATCGCCGCCAAACTTTTCGCGAAAGGCAACCGCCAATTCCCAGGCCAACACTGCTTCAGCGACAACAGCCGCTGAGGGAACAGCACATACATCCGATCTTTCCACCGCCCCGGAAACATTAAGGCCGGTTGACCAATCAACACTGGGCAGCGGGCTGGCCAGCGTCGGAATCGGTTTCATTGCCGCCCTCAAAATTAGCGACTGTCCGTTGGTTGTGCCTCCTTCGAGACCACCGGCCCTGTTGGAAGGGCGGATGATACCGCGTTCAGATTCACCAATAATCGGATCATGCAAAACCGATCCGCGGAGGGTGGCTCCAAAAAACCCGGACCCGATTTCTACCCCCTTGATACCCTGTATACTGATCAAAGCACCGGCCAAGCGGCCGTCTAAACGACGGTCCCAATGGACATAACTGCCCAGGCCGGGCGGTACTCCGGTAATTACCAGTTCAAAGACGCCCCCCAGTGTGTCACCATCCCGGCGCGCTGCCTCAATCTCTTTCATCATAGCCTCTTCGGCTCGCGGTTCGGCGCAGCGGACGGGAGATTTCTCAATCTGTTCAGCATAAACAGATACGTTTTCAGCAAATTTTGTATCAACAGAAATTGATCCGATACTTAAAACATGGCTGTAAAAACAAATCTCGTATTTCTCCAGTAATAAGCGTGCCACGCTGCCCACTGCTACTCTCATTGCAGTTTCACGGGCACTTGATCGTTCCAGTACTGCGCGCAAATCATCATGGTTATATTTCAAACCCCCTGCCAGGTCAGCATGACCAGGACGAGGTCTGGTTAAGGGTGTCGCTTCCGGTGGCCGCTGCCCTTCCGGCGCCATTATCTCCTGCCAGTTTTCCCAATCGCGATTTTTTACTTGCAGCGTCAGCGGGCTGCCCAGAGTACGATTAAAGCGGAGACCGGATAATATTTCAACCCTGTCTTTTTCAATCGCCATTCTGGCACCACGACCAAAACCACTCTGGCGGCGCTGTAAATGGCGGTTAATCTCTGCCGTATGCAAGGCCAGTCCTGCCGGCAGCCCTTCAACAATACCGGTCAAACATGGTCCGTGCGATTCACCACCAGACAAGTAACGCATTTTGCAATCCTCCCGGCAATATATAATAACCGCTCGTACTGTGTCACAACAACGTGAGCACAGCAGCACACTGTGCCCTTACCAAAATTCAGCACGCTCGTACCTCTTACTTCACAGGGGCCCCTTCCAGATCCAAAAGCATTTTCTTCCACCCTGGTGGGCCACTGAACCCACCAAGGCCACCACCACTGCTGATAACTCGGTGGCATGGAACCACAATCGGGTGGCGGTTTGCTTTCAAAGCCTGGCCAGCGGCCCTCCAGGCGAGCGGTGAACCGGCCCGGGCAGCGACATCACGATAGGTGCAAACCAACCCGTGGGGAATACGACGCACCTCATCCAACAGGCGACTGGTAAATAACCGATAACCGGTACAATCGAGCGGGTAAGGATTCCAATTGATCGCTTCACCGGCAAAATAACGGTTCAGGTCTTCCTTAAACCGGGGCCACGGCAGGTCTCCCTGTGGATATTCGTGATCCGGTCTGCTGCCGGGAAAATATATTTCATGAATTCCGATCCGGCTAAACAAAACTAAAAAAACGCCATGGGGCGTCTCGACATTGTAAGAAGCCAGCTCCAGCAACTTAAACCCTCCTTAATGTGCATGCTTCCAGTTTGCGATCTTTGAAAACTGCCAGTTCACGGTAACCCACCGCTTCAAGCAACTCTAACCCTTCAACAAAGTGACGGCCTACCTGTTCCGGACAATGGGCATCAGACCCCATCGTTACCAACACATTTTCAGAGCGACATATCTCCAGGAAGCGCCGATCAGGATAAAACTCTCCCACAGGCGCGTCTTTACCAGCCGTATTCAGCTCAACACATGTGTCAGTCTGCTGCATCAGTTGTGCGGTACGATAATAATATGATTCAAGATCACTATCAGGTCGGTAGCCGAATTTTTTTACCACGTCGATATGCCCGATGATGTCAAAAAGCTGGCTGCTACAAGCTTCCCAAACCAATGCAAAATAGCGCTGATAAAGTTTGTTTAAATCTTTGTTCCTATAATCGTCAGCATAAGCAGGGTGAGTAAAATCCCAATCGCCCATAAAATGGATTGAACCGATGACATAATCAAACGGGTATCCGGAAAGAAGCGCACGCAGTTTTTCTTCGGTACCGGGTATATAATCCACCTCAATACCAAGCTTTACCCTTACGTTTGCCGATTGATCCTTTAATTGCACAACCTGTCCGACATATTGACTCAATTCATCTGAGTTCATGGTTACTTGAACACGAGGTGAAAATCCCAGCAAATCCAAGGGAAAATGATCGGCAAAGCCGATCTCTGTGAGTTTTTTCCGTTCAGCTTCAGCCAGAAAATCTTCCAGACTACCAGTCGCATGGCAGCACCGAAATGTATGGAGATGGTAATCAATCATCTAGGTCTCCTCGTTTTTCCGGATCATAAGCCGCCAAATTATTGAAAAAACAGGAATAACTGCCAGTATGACAGGCCACGCCAGCACCCTGGGGTATTACTTTGATCAAAAGAGCATCGGCATCGCAATCAGCATTGATTGATTTAACCTGGAATATATTTCCTGATGTCTCCCCTTTGACCCAGTATTCCTGGCGGCTACGACTCCAAAAACATACTTTTCCGCTTGCTGAAGTCCGGTTTACAGCTTCCTGATTCATGTAGCCAACCATCAACACGGCACCGTTCCGGTAATCCTGAATCACCGCCGGTATCAAACCACTTTTATCATATTTTAGCTGCTCCGCTTTCAATGGCTGCAATTCTTGCGCTTTAAAG